>USJN01000283.1 GCA_900554945.1 uncultured Coriobacteriaceae bacterium
GACCTCTGCCCGCGGATCGTTCAACGGCTACCAGAAGGGCCATTGCTTCTATTGCTACGTGCCCATCGACGCCGCCGACGGGACCGCGCGCACGGAGGGAGGCCTCATCCTGCCCGAATCCGCCAAGCCGGGCCTCTGCGACGTCGATCATTTCTTCCCGCACGCCCTGTCGTCCCAGGTGCCCGGTGTCAACTGGGACGGCGTATGGAACCTGGTGCTGGCGTGCCCCGACTGCAACCGCGGCGAGGGCGGCAAGTTCGCCCGCATCCCGGCGACCGAATATCTATGCCGGCTCAACCGCCGCAACGAGTACCTCATCGGCAGCCACCACCCTCTGCGCGAGATGCTCATCGCCCAGACCGGGGAGACGCCGCAGGCGCGCTGGAAATACTTGAAGAAGGTTGATAGAATCGCAACGGACCTTTTGCCATGCGAGCGCTGGAAGACGGAGGAGCGCGAAGCGCCCGCGTTCTAGGAAGGAAGAGCATGATCGCCACGGAGGAGACCATCGGCTACTACGATGGCAACGCGAAGAAGTTCATAGCGGACACGGCGAACATCGAGCTCGGCGCGCTGCAGAAGACGTTTGTGGACATGCTGCCCGAGGGCGGCCGCATCCTGGACCTGGGCTGCGGCAGCGGACGCGACTCCCTGGCGTTCCTCAAGGCGGGCCTCGCGGTCGACGCAGTCGACGGCAGCGCCGAGATGGTCAAGGCCGCAAGCGAGCTCACCGGCCTTAGAGTGGAACATGCGACATTCGCCGATTTCGAGCCCAAAGACGGATACGACGGGATTTGGGCCTGCAGCAGCCTGCTTCACGTGCCTGCTGCAGAACTACCCGCCATCGTCGCCAAATACGCCGCCGCGCTCAAGCCGGGCGGCCGCTTCTACCTCAGCTTCAAGATCGGCGACCACGACGGCATGCGCAACGGCCGCTGGTTCACCGACATGACCGAGCAGTCCTTCCGCCGCCTCATCGACGACGTCGAGAACCTGACCGTCGACCGCATCGGCATCACGTCCGACGTACGCCCCGGCCGTTTAGACGAGAAGTGGCTGAACGCATGGTGTACTTGTAGCTGATCGGAGCGTTTAACT
Source organism: uncultured Coriobacteriaceae bacterium (assembly GCA_900554945.1). Classification (GTDB taxonomy): domain Bacteria; phylum Actinomycetota; class Coriobacteriia; order Coriobacteriales; family Eggerthellaceae; genus Ellagibacter. Next base: position 1,099 of record USJN01000283.1, read on the forward strand.
AGACCAGGCGATGACTGCTGTTTTCGGAAGCCCCATCAATGCCAAGCATCGCAAAAAACAAAATGGCCAGAACCAAACACAAATCTTCGTATAGATCCGATTGGGACTTGATGTTGGGTGCATCACAATCGCGCTTCCCATGGGCTGCCCTATGAGAAACGGGCGGACGGCAAGGGCGAGGCAAAGTGCATTGCCGATGAGGTGCCGTTCGAATTGCCTGAGGGGTGGTGCTGGGCGAGGTTTGGCAGCTACCTCGTCAATAGGGACTCCGAACGCATTCCCGTGTCTGTCGCCTCGCGCAAAAAATTAGAAAAGACATATGACTACTATGGTGCATCAGGTGTCATCGATAAGGTCGACGATTATTTATTCGATAAGCCACTGCTCCTAATCGGAGAAGATGGTGCCAATCTGGTTGCAAGATCGACTCCTATCGCGTTTATCGCTAGGGGAAAATATTGGGTCAACAACCATGCTCATGTCCTCGATATAAATACCGAAACCCAGTTGCGCTATGTTGAGAGCTACATCAATTCCATCAACCTTGAACCCTACCTAACAGGAACGGCGCAGCCAAAGCTCAACCAGGACAGAATGAATACTATTCTCTTCTCCGTCCCGCCCCTGGGCGAGCAGCGCCGCATCGTCGCTGCGCTCGACAGGTACCTAGCGTTGGCCTGCGAGGTCGAGCGCGGCCAGGCGGACTTCGACGCCCTCCTCGGCAAGCTCAGGTCAAAGGTGCTCGACCTCGCCATACGCGGCCGGCTCACCGAGCGCGACCCCGCCGACGAACCCGCCTCCGAGCTGCTCAAGCGCATCCACGCCGAGAAGCTCGCGATGGTCGGGCGCGGCGAGCTCAAGCCGAAGGATGTCAAGGTCGATACCGTGATCTTCACCGGTTCCGATGGCCTGCGCTATGAGAAGCCCGCCGACGGCAAGGGCGAGGCGAAGTGCATCGAGGGCGAGATCCCGTTCGAGATCCCCGAGGGGTGGAGCTGGGCGAGACTCGGGCAGCTTGTCGCAACGTGTGGCGGCAAGACACCCTCAAAAGCGAACGAGGCTTTCTGGGAGGGCGGCGGCGTTCCCTGGATAACCTCGAAGGACACGAAGGAGCCTGAGCTATTTGGCTCGCAGATAGAACTTACTGAGTCGGGCGCGGCTGAAACCAACATGGTGCCGGCTGGATCAGTGCTCATGGTCGTCAGAAGTTGCATTCGCCCAAAGCGGCGATGGCAATCGAGCTGTGGGCAGAGAAGCGCGCGCAGCTCGAGAACGGCGAGATAGACGTAAACGAATATGAGGACTGGAAAGCCTCGCTGTAGCGGCTCTCCGCATTTCGCAATCAACGCAACCGAATCAGGACGCCAAGCTAGGCGGTGAGCGCCGCTCGCACCTGAGTATGCTGAGTTTTTACTCCCCATTGCATGCAAAGGCATTTTCGGCGCACCTGGGGAGTAAACGACGCGGTGGCTTACACGGCGGCACACGGCAGTACACCGCGGCATTTCCCCTGATTACTCCCGTTTTCATTGAGACGGCGGAATTCTTTACTCCCCATTAACCACCTGGGAGAACGCCGTACGGAGACCGTAAAAATGCCCGTTGAGTTCGATTTGAGCTTCATGGGCTCCGAAACGGCACCGTTTGGCCCTCGGGGACAAAAACCGCGCGTCTACTCACTCGGGATGAATCCTTACTCCCATTCCTCCGAATACCGCCCG
>USJN01000284.1 GCA_900554945.1 uncultured Coriobacteriaceae bacterium
GCCGCCGTGCCCTCCGCGCGAAGGAACGGCTCCCCCGCAGCGAGGCGCTCCCCCGAACGCCGCGACCAGATGACGCGCGCGCCCGTCTTCCCGAGCACGCGGGCGGCCTCCTCCGCACCGGCAAGCACGCAGTCTTCGCGCGTGAAGTACTCGATTTCCCCTGGTTCCTCGCCGATGCCAAGGACTTCGGTCGTAAGATCGATATAGGGCATGTCTTCGAGAATGAACTGGTCGATGCGACCATCGGGAATGAACACGTTCATGAGGATCCTTTCCATTTACCGTTGCGACGCGCTGGCCGCAACCCGTTGCTTCGGCCGTCCCACCGGTCGAAGCGGGACAGAATAGCGGAACGAGCCACCCGACGTCCCGCACCTTTGGTTCGACTCCAAGCCTAGGCTTAGGCGCCCGCACATTCAACCTAGTGTCTCGATGGGAATTATCCCTCAAGCGCCATAATTTGAAAAACTCGCATGGCCTTGCTCGTAAACGTCGCCATTTTCTCGAAACAAGACTAAAAATGCGTCTTGCGGGCTTTTGCCCTTTTACGCCTTCTTAAGGCAAGACGGAACGCATTGCCTACTGTCCGACACGGGCCAAGGGGACCCCATATGACAACCAAGGAAGCTGTCCCGAAATCGACGCAATCGAAAAGAAATCCGCTGACATCGGCGTGCCCGACGACATCCGCGACGAGGCCGCTTCTGCTCGTGATATACCGCTTCTTCATCGGCGTCTTCGTGGGCGCCGACTACCCCATCGCAACCTCGCTCATCACCGAATTCACCCCCAAGCACCACCGCGCGATATCGATGGGCATGGTCTCGGCGGCGTGGTATTTGGGCGCTACCGTGGCCGCAGTCGTCGGCTTCGCTTTGTGCGACGTCGATGGCGGATGGAGGCTCATGCTCGGCTCCGCCATCATCCCCTGCGTCTTCCTGCTGATCGGCAGGTGCAAAGTCCCCGAGTCGCCCCTGTGGCTGAAGAGCAAGGGACGTCATGAGGAGGCGCGCCGCGTGGTGTTCCGCGTGTACGGCGCCGATGTCATCCTCGAGGGCGAGGAAGAGGAGCCCAAGCACAAGGCCGGCTTTGCGGAGGTGTTCTCGAAGGGATACGCCGCACGCATCGTATTTTTGGGGACCCTCACGTTATGCCAGGTCGTTCCCATGTACGCCATCTACACGTTCGGTCCGCAGATTATGACCGCCTTCGGCCTGGGCGTCGGGAAGAGCGCAATCTTGGGCGAGAGCATTCTGAGCCTGTTCTTCCTAGTGAGGTCCCTGCCTGCCATGTTCTGGCTAAATTCCATGGGAAGGCGGCCGCTTCTCATCCGGTCGCTGTTCCTCATAGCCGTGGGCCTGTTGGCGCTAGGGCTGTTCCCCACCGCGCCCTTCTCGCGATGAGAGGGGCGCTCCCGCTTTGTGAGCAGTTTGCCTTAGAGCTCGGAGATGATGCGCTTCGTGCGAGCGGAGACCTCGGCCTTCACCTGCTCGAGATCGATACCCGGGCAAACGCCGTCGCGATAGACGACCTCGCCGTCGCACATGGTGAGCACGACATCGGAGCCATGACCTGAGAACACGATGTTGACCTCGGGGTTCGTCATGGGGCACCACGAAGCGCCCGTCGTGTCGAGCACCGTGAGGTCGGCCTTCATGCCCACCTTCACAAGCCCGCAATCTTCGCGACCCTGCGCGAGCGCTCCCCCGCGCGTGGCAGCGGCGATGACCTGCTTGGGCGAAATGATCGCGGGATCGAGCTCATGCCCCTTGTAGATTGTGCCCATAAGATACATGTCCTGGAACAGGTCGTGGTTGTTGTTCGAGGCCATGCCATCGGTTCCGAGCGCCACGTTCGCACCCGCATCGAGAAGCTTCTGCACGGGCGCGAACCCGCTTGCGAGCTTCATGTTGGAGGCAGGGTTCAAGGCGACGGTCGCGCCGCGCTTGGCGAGAATCTCGATGTCCTTGTCATCGACCCACACGCAGTGCGCCGCAATCACGGGCACGTCGAACACGCCGATGCTCTCGAAGTACTGCACGGGCGTGAGGCCGTCGTGGCGGCCCTTGCATTCCTCGTGCTCGCTTTTCGTCTCGGAGATGTGGATATGGATGGGAAGACCCGCTTCCTTTGCGACCTTCCCAATATCGGTACAGGTGATGGGGTTGGATGTGTACTCGGCATGGATGTTGTACTCCACGCGGATACGCCCGTCCTGCGCGCCGTGGTATTGCTTGACGATGCGTTCCATCTTCTCGCACATGGGATATTCTGCAAACGGCTTCGGCTCGAAGTAAAGCACGCTCTCGCAGACGTTCATCTTCATATGGGCCTCGCCCACCGCCTGCACGCGCTCGTCGGTGGCGTAGTACATGTCCGACGCGCTGACCGAGCCGTAGCGCGCCATCTCGGCAAGGGCGAGCTTGGTCGCCCAGTAGTTGTCTTCGGGCGTCATCTTCCCCTCGAAGGGCCACACGAGGTTGTTGAGCCATTCCTGCAGGGGCACGTTCTCCGCATAGCCGCGCAGAAGCGTCATCGGCAGGTGCGTGTGCGCGTTGTAGAGCGCCGGCATGAGCAGGCGACCGCAGCCGTCGTATACCTCACCGTAGTCGGCAGCGTTTTCAGGTGCGGCGTCGCCGATATAGTCGATCGTACCGTCCTTGACGCCCACCCATTGATGGGCCTGGTAGTCGAGATTCTCGTCGAGGATATCGATGTCGGTGAAAAGCACGGGGATGCTCCTCTCTGTTCGTTTTCAATGGCACCTATTATAGGACTGCATCTAGTAATGCGCGAGCCTCAATGT
>USJN01000285.1 GCA_900554945.1 uncultured Coriobacteriaceae bacterium
TCTTCACGTCGAGGTTGCTGTAGCACACGGTGTTGCGGATCTGGTCGTAGGCGCGGCCCGTGCCGAACACGGCGAAGGACCCCGTGTAGGCGACATGCCCCGTGAGGGCCAAGCCAGCTGCCACATCGATCATATTCTGCTCGGCGATACCGCAGTTGAACAGCTTGTCCGCGTTTTCGGGCGCGGCAGCGGCGAACTTCTTGGTGGTGGTGGAACCGGTGAGGTCGGCGTCAACCGCGACGACGGGCACACCCTCCTCCGCGAGTTCGGCGAGCGTCGCACCGAAGGCGGCGCGGGTCGCGAGTTTCTTTTCGGCCATTTCGGCGCTTGCGAGCTTAACCACGGCAAACCTCCTCATCACACGCCGCTTCAAGCTCGGCGAGCGCGGCTTCAAGCTGCTCGGCGGACGGCGCCTTGCCGTGCCAACCAGCCTCGTTCTCCATAAACGACACGCCCTTGCCCTTCACCGTCTCGGCGATGACGGCATGGGGCTTCCCGTCGCGAGAGCTCTTGCAGGCGGTGAGCACCTCGATGAGCGCGTCGATGTCGTGGCCGTTGACGTGATGGACGTCCCATCCGAACGCCTCGAACTTCACACCCAGATCCTCAGGGCTGCACACCTCGGTCACCTTGCCGTCGATCTGCAGGCCGTTGTGGTCGATGATGGCCGTGAGATTGTCGAGCTTGCGGTGCGCGGAGAACATAGCTGCCTCCCACACCTGGCCTTCCTCGCATTCGCCGTCGCCGAGAAGCGCGAAGACCGAGCCCTCCTTGCCGTCGAGCGCAAGACCACACGCCGTGCCTGCGGCAATGGAGAGGCCCTGGCCCAAGGAGCCCGTGGACACCTCAACGCCTGGGCAGAGGTTGCAGTCGGGATGGCCCTGCAGGCGCGTTCCCAGCTTGCGAAGCGTCATAAGCTCCTCAACGGGAAAATAGCCCGCATGGGCGAGCGCGGCGTAGAGCGCCGGCGCCGCATGGCCCTTTGCCAAAAAGAACCAGTCACGACCCTCCATCTTGGGATTTTTCGGGTCGTGCTTGAGCACGCCACCGAAGTACAGCGACGTCAGAATGTCGGTGCACGACAGCGATCCCCCCGGATGCCCGCTTTTCGCTTCCGCGATCATGCGCAGAATGTCACAGCGCAGATCTGTCGCCACACGCGTAAGGTCGGTCATTGCAGTCCTTTCTTTATTGCGAAACTCGCCACTTGTGATAACCGATCACGAATTGCTCGATATCGCCCGCGAGCACAGCGTCGACATTGCTCGTCTCAACGCCGCTGCGCAGGTCTTTCACCAGCTGATAAGGATACAACACATAATTGCGAATTTGGCTGCCGAACGAGTTTTCCATGCGCTCGCCGCGCAGCTCGTCAATCTGCTCCTCGCGCTTGCGCTGCTCGATTTCGTAGAGCTTGGCGCGCAGCACGCGGAAGGCAGACTCCTTGTTCTGCAGCTGCGATTTCTCGTTTTGGCAGGTCACAACGATACCTGTGGGAATATGGGTCAGGCGCACGGCGGAGTCGGTCGTGTTCACGCACTGCCCGCCGGGGCCACTTGAACGGTATACGTCGACGCGCACGTCGGCGGGGTTCAAGTCGACCTCGATGTCATCGGGAAGCACGGGGAGCACCTCCACGCTTGCGAACGTGGTGTGGCGGCGCTTCTTGTCGTCGGTCGGGGAGATGCGCACAAGGCGGTGGACGCCGTTCTCGCTTGTGAGCATGCCGTAGGCGTTTCGCCCTTCGATCTGGATAGTCGCCTTGTCAAGGCCGATGCCCTCGCCGGGAACCGCATCGAGCACGGTGACCTTCCAGCCCTTGTCCTCGGCGTAGTGCAGATACATCTTGTAGAGCATCTCGGTCCAGTCCTGCGCCTCGAGCCCGCCCGATCCCGGGTTGACCGACAGAATAGCGTCGCCCGCGTCGAAGCGGCCAGAGAACCACGATGAGACTTCAAGCCCGTCGAGCTCCTCGTCGAGCTTCGCGAGCAGGGATTTTGCTTCCTCGGCGAACGACTCGTCTTCGTCTGCGAGCTCCGCCGCCGCGCGCACGTCGTCGAGCAGCGCACAGGCGCCGTCGTATTCGGCGATGACATCGCGCAAGTTCGACGCCTGCTTCGAGACGCTTTGCGCGCGCGACGCGTCGTCCCAAAAGCCCGGCGAGGCGATTTGGGCGTCGAGCCTCTGCAGCTCGACCGTCTTGTCGTCGATGTGCAGGTACGCATGCGAGTCGGCAACGCGCTGGGCGGCGATGTCGATATGTTCTATCAATTCTTTGTCAGCCATAGCTTGTTTATGTTACCAGCAAAAACGCCCCACCGTATATGGCGGGGCGCGTCGTGCATAGTTTCTTCGCGGACGGACGCCAGTATGCGGCGGCAGACGGCGGCAGGCGGTACCGCCTCACAGCAGATGCGCCATGTACAACGGCAGGCGCGTGAGGTCGCCCTCCACCTGCACGGGTTTCGGATGCAGAATATACCGCAGGCCCGCACGCGAGCCGAACTTGGTTTTGAACTTCTCGAGCGATTTCGCGCCATAGCGCTTCGTCGACTTCACCTCAATAGGCGAGACGCGCATGCGCCCGGCAGCGTCATCGTAACCGGCCGTGATCAAGAAGTCGACTTCCATGGTGTTTGCGCTGTTCTCGCGGTCGCGCTTCGAGTAGAAGTACAGCCCATGCCCGTTCGAGGCGAGCTGCTGCGCCACCACGTTTTCCGCGAACATGCCCTCGTTGATCTCGAGTTTTCCCAGCAGAATGTCGCGGTAAAGCTCGTGGGGGGTCT
>USJN01000286.1 GCA_900554945.1 uncultured Coriobacteriaceae bacterium
GAGGAGCGTCGAGCGGCTGAAGCCGCATTCCCGAGCTAGACGCCCGAAGCCCGCAGGCGAACCCCCATCCCCGAGGACGTCTTTGGGTGGGGCGGGCGCGGAGCGGGCGGCTTGACACCCGCAGGCAAGCGACATCCTGGCTAGACGCCCTCGGGCGAGGCGGCCTTCTCGCCAGACGGCGTCGCGTCGGCAGGAGCGTCGATCTCGTCAAGCATCGAGCGCGCCTCCTTGAAGCGCTTCGCGAGCTCGGCTTTCTGATCGACTCGTTCCTCCGCCGCCTTCTGGGAATCCTCCGTGATGGCCAATGCACACGCGACGGCATCGGTATGCGTATACGAAAGCGAGATGGGAAGCTCGCGAACGCCCAGCTCCTTGGCTACCTGCTTCGCGCGGCCCGACAGCACCACATAAGGCCACCCCTTCGACGAACGCTTCACCTCGATGTCGCGCACTCCGATTCCGCGAGTGAAACCCGTTCCAAGAGCCTTCACCACGGCCTCCTTCGCAGCGAAGCGCGTGGCGAAATGGACCTCGGGCATAGCCGTGTCCTCGCAGTAGCAGCATTCCTCGCAGGAAAACACCTTGCGCGCGAACGACGGAGTGCGCTCCAGAATCTTCTTCATGCGCGCAATCTCGACGATGTCGACGCCAAGACCGACCGCCCCGTCGATGGGCAGCGACACTGCGGCGGCGTCCTCGACCGCGCGAACAGTCTCCTCTTTCCGTGCAGGCATCAAAACTCCGCTTCCCTATTCCACCGTCACGCTCTTCGCGAGGTTGCGCGGCTGGTCGACATCGCAACCGCGCTCGACGGCGATAGCGCGGGCGAACAGCTGCAGCGGCACGCTCGCCGTGATGGCGGAAAACGCATCGCGAACCTTCGGGATGTAAATCACGTGGTCAGCGTGCTGTTTGATGTCCTCGTCGCCCTCGGTGGCCACGGCGACGATCATCGCGCCGCGGGCCTTGCTCTCCTGCAGGTTGGAAACGACCTTGTCGTAGACCGGGCTCTTCGTCGCGATGGCGATGACGGGGAACCCTTCGTCGATGAGCGCGATCGGACCGTGCTTCATCTCGCCAGCGGGGTACGCCTCGGCGTGCAGGTAGCTGATTTCCTTCAGCTTGAGCGCGCCCTCGTAGCTGATGGCGGCGCCCATGCCGCGCCCGATGAAGAGCGCGTTGCGAGCGTCCTTGCACGCGCGCGCCGCCTCCTCGATGGAGGGCTTGCACTCGGCGAGGATGCGCTCGACCTGCTCGGCCGTGTCGGCCAGCTCGCGGAACAACAGACGAATCTGGTTCATGCGAAGCTTGCCCTTCGCCTGGGCGAGCAGCATCGCGAGCAGCGTCAAGCTCACCACCTGGCCCAAGAACGACTTTGTCGACGCGACGGCGATTTCCTTGTTCGCCTTCGTGTAGATGACACCGTCGGACTCGCGCGCCACGGGGCTTCCCACCACGTTCGTGATACCGAACACGCGGGCACCCTTCACGCGGGCGTCGCGGATAGCGGCGAGCGTGTCGGCCGTCTCGCCCGATTGAGACACCGCAACGACGAGCGTCGTCGGAGTGATGATGGGGTTGCGATAGCGGAATTCGCTTGCGACCTCGCATTCCGTAGGGATGCGCGCCCAGCCCTCGATCAGGTTCTTCGCGATGAGGCCCGCATGGTAGCTCGTGCCGCACGCGATGACGTACACGCGGTCGATGAGGTTAAGTTCCTCAGGTGTCAGATCGAGCTCGTCGATGGAGAGCGCGCCGTTCACGAGCCGTCCAGCAAGCGTGTCGCGAATGACGCGCGGCTGCTCATGAATCTCCTTCAGCATAAAATCGGGGTATCCGCCCTTTTCTGCCAGGTCAAGGTCCCAATCAACATGCGTGATGCGCGGCTCGATCGCACACCCCGCCTCGTCGGTGTATTCGATGCCCGACGCGGTCATGCGCGCATACTCGCCGTCCCCCAAGATGACGACGTCACGCGTGGCGTCGATCATGGCAATCATGTCGGAAGCGACGTATGCGCCGTCTTCCCCTTGCCCGATAACAATCGGGGAATCCTTTCGCGTGACCGCGATGACGCCCGGCTCCATGTCGCAAACAGCGGCAAGGCCGTAGGCGCCCACGATGCGAGAGCACGCATCGCGCAGCGCCGCAACGAGATCGCCCTGATAGGCCTCTTCAAGAAGATGGGCGACGACCTCAGTATCGGTCTCGCTCGTGAACACGTGCCCGCGACCTTCAAGCTCTTCGCGCAGCTCAGCGAAGTTCTCGATGATACCGTTGTGCACGACGGCGATATGTCCGCCGCAAGAAGTGTGCGGGTGCGCGTTCGCTTCGCTCGGTTTGCCATGCGTAGCCCAACGCGTGTGCCCGATGCCACACGTGCCCTGGAAATCAAAATGCGACAGCGTGTGCTCCAGACTCGCCACCTTGCCTTTACGATGAATGACAGCAAGGGAGTCGCCCTCCTGCACCGCAATACCGGCCGAATCGTAACCGCGATACTCAAGCCGTGTTAAACCCTGAATGAGAATGCCCTGAGCTGGGCGTTTACCAGTATATCCCACGATTCCGCACATATGAGAGCTCCTTGTCGTCAGGCGCGGGCGGCGCTTTTTCCGCACCTATTCTAGGCGATTCGCGAAGGTTGGAAGTCCCCATGACCGTCAAAGCAGAAAATCAATCGGCAGTGGCACATCCTTGCGCACTTCGGCTTACGAGCAATCCGCCGCGCTCGCGCGACTAACCGAATGCCCCTGTAATCTTACGGAAAAGATTGGCAGG
>USJN01000287.1 GCA_900554945.1 uncultured Coriobacteriaceae bacterium
CTGTTCTCGAAAACCTACGGTTTAGCCCTTGACTTCATATAGCTGGTCTCCTTTCGTTGGAGAACGGGGCCATACTGGTAGCGCCACCGCCGTTAAGATAGAAACAGTATAACGGCGAAGGACGGGTGAGGTCTTGTCGTATTTGCGTGTAGGCTTTGGAAAAGTCCGAAGATGGACTATACTGGTCAACAGTTGGACTAATTCGAATGGAGACGAGAAATGAAACCGGAGGAGTTCTCGAAGGAGATGTGGAACTGCTGGCGCGATATTTCGTTCGCCTACAGTTCGTTTGCGAGGAAGATGGGCGTGGACACGAGTGAGCTCTACGTCGTCGATGCCTTGTGGGACGAGGCCGAGGGGCTTTCCCAAAGAACGATCTGCGAGCGATGCGACATGGGCAAGCAGACGGTGAGCGCCATCTGCAAACGTCTTGGCGCCCGCGATTTCGTGACTGCGCATCCGAGTGAGGCCGATAAGCGCGAGCGGATCATGGTGCTTACGGACGAGGGCCGCGAATGGTGGAGCCAGTCCGTCGAGCGAATGCGCGAGCTCGAGGTGAAGGCAGCCGAATCGATCACCGCCAAAGAAATCGAGACGTTCATCAAGGTGGTCGAGCGGTACGCGAAGACCTTCCAAGAGGAGGTGCAGCGATGAGCCCCTATGCGCTTTTGGGACTGTCGGTGCTCTTCGAGGTGTTCGGCGACACGTGCATGAAGCTCTCCGAAGGCTTCAAGCGCAAGCTTCCCATCCTTGGCATCGTGGTGGGCTACGCCGTATCGTTCTACGCGCTTTCCCATGTCTTCGCCGACCTGCCGCTGGGCTTGGCGTACGCGATCTGGACGAGCGCAGCCGTGGCGCTGACCGCCGTGGTGAGCCGCGTCATTTGGAAAGAGAAGTTCAATGCGAAGAAAATTGCGGGCGTCGCGCTTATCATCTTCGGCGTGGCATGCCTGCGTTTGGGGGCGATGTAAGTGAAAAGGAATCCGATTCTGCTTTTGTCGGTCGCTATCGTGTCCGAGGTGCTCGGTACCACGTGCATGAAGCTGTCGGAGGGTTTCACCCAGCCCGTGTTCGGCATCGTGACCGCTGCGTGCTATATCTTGTCGTTTGCGATGCTGACGTTCGCGCTCAAGGACCTGAGCCTGGGGATGGCCTACGGCATCTGGGGCGGCGTCGGCACGTTTCTGACGACGCTTATCGGCATCATTTTCTGGAACGACCCGTTCTCCATCGTCGTCGGCATCGGGATGATCGCGGTCGTCGCCGGCATCGCGCTGCTCAGCAAGGGAACGCAAGAGGCCGAGGAGGCTGAGCGCGCCCTCACGCAAGGCTAGAAGAGCACCTTGCTCGCGGCTTTCTTGCTGGCAATCGCTGCGGGCTCTGTGCGAGAAAATGCCCTGTCTCCGCCATTGAGATTCGCGATAAAAAGCCTGTTTGGGTGAAGGAACGGTGCGTGATGCGCCTCGCTTGCCTGCACCATTGCCCGAAGTTCTCCATTCAGTACGGAAGTCGAACGAAGCGCCATGGCCAGTACGTACACCCAAACGCTTAGGAACCTTGCTGATATGAGGACGCGCGTTATCTCTGGGGTTCGCGGTTCCCGCGTCTAGTTCGCTCGCGTGGCGTTTTGAACGCCTCGTTTTGCTTGCCCACCGACTTTTCGGCCTTGCCTTAGCGAAGTCGCGGCGAGTCGGCGAGGCGTTTGGTGGAGAACATTGTGCGCGCGGCGGCTTCATACTCGTCGGCGCGGCGGGTCTTTCTCATGATGCGGTGGACCGAGGACGGGTCGGCGAAGGCGTGCTCGGCGTAACCCCACCACTCCTTCATGCGAAACACCGCGTTGCCGCCCATGTCGTCGGTATATGCCCGGTAGAGTTCGTTATGGAAGCGCTCGAGCTCCTCGCGCGCCAAGCCTGCGCCGCCGCGGATTACGCGGGCGAGGGCGGGGTTGGCTACGATCCCGCGACCGATCATGACGTGACGCGTTTGCGGGTAGGCTGCGACCAGCGCATTGAGGTCATCTAGCGAGAAGATGTCCCCGTTATAGGCCACGGGGAACGGCGCGCGCTCGATCGTCTTGCCGTAAAGCTCCTGTCGTGGGGTGCCGTCGTAGAAATCTTTCTGCACGCGGGGGTGCACGATGAGCTCGGCGATTCCGCAGCGGCAGAACAGCGCAAGGAGCTCGTCGTACTCGTCGTCGTTCTCGATGCCGACGCGCGTCTTGACCGAAACCGGCAGCGGCGAGCGTTCGCATACGTCGACAAGAAACGCCTCGAGCCTGTCCGGATTGCGCAAAAGACCAGAGCCCTTCTCCTTGGCGACTACTGTTCCCGAGGGGCAGCCGAGGTTGAGGTTGACTTCCTTGTAGCCCATGTCGGCAAGAAGCCCAGCCGCCCAGATGAACCTGTCGGCGTCGTTGGTCAGAAGTTGGGGCACGACATCGAGGCCCTGGTTGTTCGCAGGGTCGAGTTCACGGCTGTTGCGCTTGCTGAATGGCGTTCCCACCTTGGGGAGCGGCGAGATGAACGGCGTGTAGTAGCGGTCGAGCGCGCCGAAGATTTCCGCGTGCACGTGGCGAAACACATATCCCGTGATTCCCTCCATGGGGGCAAGCGATAGCAGCATTCCGCCTCCTTCTTCATCTGGCATTCTTCTGGTGATGGCGTCTCTTGAACGGGCTGATGATTTTATTATCGCAGGATAATCCCGTTTGCGACGCTGCGATTACTCGGTTGGGCTCTAG
>USJN01000288.1 GCA_900554945.1 uncultured Coriobacteriaceae bacterium
TACCTGCTCACCGTCCAGCGGGTAGGCTACAAGATGGCCGACACCTTGGAGTAGGCGGCATGCGCTGTCCGCTGCGTGGAACTTCCTCGGACGTGTCCGCCTGGCGAGTGTGCGATCGGCCGGTCGTGTCGACAGATCGCCGCATTCTGGCAGAAAACGACGGGATTCCGTTCTGCAGGGGCGCAAAATGCGACTCCCGGCTGCCGCTGGACGAGCCGCCTTTGCATTACGCCAGTTCAGCTCGTTGCCATCGAATCGGGTTCGGATGATCGGAGGAGATGGCGACAGAATCCCGTCGATTCCTGCCAGAATGCGGCGTAGCGAACGCTCTCGCTTCTCGTCGCGAGACGCGGGAGCATAGGCGCGTGAACTGGATGGCATTCGATAGTCACGATAGGCATAATTGCTCATTGACCTGCGGCGTTAATGTGTGGTTAAGAATTTTTTAACGCAAAACTTATTTCCGATTTATCGCAATATCCTTCGGCGCTCCGTAAAGTGAAACTCATGAAAGGCCAGGGGAACGAGGCTTTTCACCCCGCCCTTCGCAGAACGCGATCCCCTCCCCGCTATCTGCGAAGGGCGAGCATCGGAAGGCCTTGCGGCCGAGGAGTGAAAAAGAGAGGAGCACACATGGCTGAACAAGCAACGCATGGGTTCACCCGCAGGAGCTTCATCAAGGGTGCGGCGGCGCTGACGGCGACAGGCGCGCTGGTAGGCTGCAGCCCCCAAACCCAGAACCTGGAAAAAGCCGAACCGCAAAAGGGAGCCCCCGAGACGCAAATCTTCTCCGGTGCCTGCCGCTCCCAATGCGGCCAGGGCTGCTATCTGGATGTCCATGTTCGCGACGGGCAGGTCGTCCGCACCACGGCGGGCCATTTCGAGGACGGCCCGGAATTCGACCGCATCTGCCCCAAGGGGCTCTCGCAGCCTGCGCGCGTATACAGCTCTGAGCGTCTGCAATATCCCATGCGTCGCGTCGGCGAACGTGGCGCGGGAGAGTTCGAGCGTATCACCTGGGACGAGGCCATCTCCGAAATCACCGATAAGTGGAAGCAGTACATTGACGAGTTTGGTCCCACGTCCATTGCGTTCTTCCTGGGTAGTGGCAACACCGCCGAACTTGGCGGAGGAGCCCCGGAAGGCTCCGTCATGGCGCGTCTGCTCAATGTCATGGGGGCGAGCCGTGTTCTGCCGGACCGCGATATCGCCACGCCCATGTCTTGGACCTACATGTTCGGCCCCGGCTCGGCCGGAAACCGTGCTTCGGACGTTCCCAACGCTGACCATCATGTGATCTGGGGTGGTGACACTGCGGTGTCGGACAAGCAGCGCACGCATTTTTATCTCGAGGCCCGCGATGCCGGCTCCGAGCTCGTAGTCATCGACATCGCCTACCGCACCATGGCTTCGAAAGCCGACTGGTTCGTTCCCGTTCATCCTGCGACCGACGGCGCGCTTGCTCTGGGAGTCGTGCGCGAGATTCTCGAACAGAGCTGGGAAGCGACGGACTTCCTGCGAGATCATACCGAAGCGCCGTTCCTCATCAAAGAAGACGGCATGTTCCTGCGCATGAGCGATTTGGGGGTAGAACCTACTACGACCACCAACGCGCAAGGCCAAGAAGAGAAGGTCGATCCGTGCGTTGTGTGGGACGAAGAAGCCGGCGAGGCCGTTGCTCACAGCGAAGCCAAGAAGCCTGCTATGGGCGACGTTCCCGAGATTGCCGGGCATGCCGTGAAAACGGAGATGGAGATGATCCGAGAAGCCGTCGCGCCGTGGACTTTGGAACATACCTCGGAAGTGACCGGCGTGAGCGCTGACGACATCAAACATCTCGCTCATCTGTACACGCAAGAAGGCAACGTGCAGACGGATATGAAATTCGGCCTCAATCATTACAACAACGGCATCTACAGCTCGAAGTGCGTTAACACGCTCCTTCTGGTCGCCGGCCAGATGGGCAAGCCGGGTTCGGGCCTGTACACGGGTGAGCCGAATTTCGGAGAAGGCAACGTGCAAGCCTGCCTCCAGCTGCCGAGCACGACAGGCGAGGTACCTCAAGGAGTGGGTGCCATAATCAACTGGAGCGACTTCTTCAATGTCGTATCGAGCGGTCAAAAGCTTGGCGAGCCGTTCCCCGTCAAGGCTTTCTACGCTTCGTGCACCAACATCGTCTCAAACCAGACGGAGCAGAACGAGACCATCGAGCTTATGAAGGCGCTCGAGTTCATCGTTATCCAAGACATGACCATGAACGACACTTCTCTATACGCTGACATCCTGCTGCCTGCGTGCCATTGGTTCGAAACCGAGGACCTGCGTGTGCGCTATTACGGCAACCCCTATCTGCTGTGGAACCAGAAAGCCATCGAGCCTTTGTACGAGAGCAAGCCCGACTTCGAGATTTACAAGCTGTTGGCCGAGGGCATGGGCTATGGCGACTTCTTCCAGTTCACTGCTGACGAATACCTGAACACCTGCCTCTCAACGCCCTTCGGCAAGGAGAACGGAATCACCATCGACAAGGTGCGCGAGAAGAACTACCTGCGCTGCGACACCGAGCCGGCTGTCGCTTTCGAAGGCGGTATCTTCAAGACGGCATCGAAGCGGGCCATGTTCTATCGTGAAGCTCCTAAGCCTGATTACAACATGGGTCAAGAGGTTGATCTTGAGAAGGAGAAGTTCTCCTGCTACTGGGAGCCGGCGCGCGAGGCAGATCTCGGCAATCCCATACGCGAGC
>USJN01000289.1 GCA_900554945.1 uncultured Coriobacteriaceae bacterium
AATACGTGTATGCGATGAGCCAGAACGTCGAAAGAGTCAGCGCGCAAGGTTGATTCCATGTCGATGCATCGCAGCTTCGTCTCAAGGTTGTTTCCCAGAAGAGGGATGGACGCCACCAGGCGGGCGATGTCTTGCTCGTCGATGGCCTCCGATATTGTGATGGTAGGGAAGTCGCAGTTCAGCGGCGAAAACGATATGAGGAAGTCGAAGCGGTCCTTCAACTGCGGCGCGCCCGGCCGGGGCCGCTCAACATCGTATTCGGTGATCACGTCTACGATATGGATCTTCGAGGCCAGCTTCTCGATGCGGTACTTGCCGTAGGCTGTCTGTTCGATACCGCAGTTCACCACCAGCCCCACGCGGAAAACCCGCTGCGTGTGCACTTGGTCGAGGTACTCCAGAAGCGACATGACGATACGCGTGGTGTCGGCGCTGAACAGCTCGGCCGCGCGCAGTTCCGGTACGCCGCGCAGTGCGTCGAACAGCAGGAGGAAGCTGTCCATGTTGTCGTGCTTCACCACGTGCTCTAGGGGGCCGGGAATGGACAGATTGCAGTCTCTCCTGATCATGGCGCTTTCGAGTAGAGCGGACAGTCTCCGCATCAGCTCCCCGTCGGGCGCTTTCCCGAAGCGCTTTTCCAGGGCGCGACCCACGTGGTCGGCCAGCGCTGCCGAGTGCTCCGACGGCTCGCGCGCGCCCAGGCCGCCGCTGCTCCATTGCCAGGTACCGCATGAGAAGAAGTTGGACGCGAGTGTGATCTCGCGATCGTCGATGGGCATGCCCAGGTGGCGCTCGAATCGAGACTTAAGCTTCTTGAACAGAGCGGGATGTGCCGGCGTGGTACCGCTGCCTTCATCCAGCACATGCCCCAAGCGCAGACGCGCGCACATCACCTTCAGGTAGAACGACGTTTGCTGCCGCGAGTTCTTCGCCAGCAGCATGCCCAGTTCGCGCTCGGCCTCGTCGGCGATGCGGTCGAGGAACAAAGTATCCTCGCGGGCGAACATGGGGTCGATGTAGTTCTTCACCATGCGCGCGTCCAGCTTGAAGAACGAGTAGATGATGAAGAACCGCAATGCCACCTCGGATCCTTCGATGGCGAGGCTTCCTTGGCGTTTCATGGACAGCTCGAAGGGCTTCATGAGCAGCGCCCACCATTTCATGTCGTGTTGCAGCTGCTGCTTGTTGGTGAACAGGGCACGCGCCAGCGAGTCTACGGTGTAAGAACGAGGCGAGCAGGTGACCAGCAGCACGCCGTGTAGGAACCGTTCTAGGCGCGGACGCGATTCTATGGAGGTATCGGCCACCAGGGCTTCGATCCGGCCTTTCTCGCGATGCACCAACACCATGCGAATGCCGTTTCCCCGTTTGCTGCCTACGCGCGAAGCGAAGCCGCCCCGCTCGAGGTGCTCGTTGACGGCTTGCACGTCGGTGCGGACGGTTTTTTCAGAACAGCCCAGCATGCGGGCGAATTCAGCCACGGGCGTGAAATGCTCGATGTCCAGGAGGCTGCGCAACAAGGTGCTTTGGCGGACGTTCATGGCGGATCCTCTCGTGTCCTTCAATGTCGTCTTCAAGTGAGGGCGATATGACGTATTTTACCGTAGCAACGGTAATGTTTGTGCAAGGTATCGCAACCCCTCAGGGTAGGATACTTCTTAGGCATCGCTCGGCCGTCGGACTGCTAGGGGGTACCCGATATGGCTCGCAACAATCAGAACCAGGCGGCGCGGGAACGGGGCTGCTCCGCGTCGTTTCCCATGATTCCGCTCATCGTCATCATTCTCGCTCAGGTTGGAACGTCTAGTGACAACGCTGCGCTGGGCATTGCTGTGCAGGAACTGGTCGGTGCGCTTGGCGCCACCGTCGCCGATGTGCAGATGGCGAACCTTGCATACTCGCTCGTTGCGGGTTCGTGCATGATTGCGGGCGGCATGATCGGCGTGGTGGTGGGTTGGCGCAAGACGCTGCGCATCGGCTTGGCGCTGGCCATCCTCGGTGAGGCCGTGGTGGTCACTGCCACGTCGATGGACGTGTTCACCTGGGGCGGGCGCTTTCTGGTGGGATTGGGCGCCAGCTTCATCACCCCGTCGGTGCTGGGGCTCATCCCGGCGCTGTACGAGGGGCATGCGCGCGCCACGGCCTTCGGCTTCGTGGCGGCGGCCTCGGCCGGGTCCGCTCTCGTGCCCATTCCGTTCGGCATTCTTCTGGACGCTGCTGGCTTTCGCGTTACGTTCGGCGTGATAGCGCTGTATTTCCTCGGAGTGCTGATCAGCACTCGCTTTCTGCCGAAGCTGCCGAAGCCCGATGCCGGCATGAGCATCGACGGCGTGGGCATCGGTTTGGCTGCTGGTGGTTTGGCGTTGCTGTTGTTGGGCATCGCTCGGGTGTCCACCTGGGGTGTGTTCGAGCCCCTGCCCGGCTGCCCGTTTACCGTGTTCGGCATCGCGCCCACCATTCCGGCCATCGTCGCGGGCTCGGCGGTGTTGGCAGGGCTCGTCGTGTTCGAGCGCCGTCGCGAGAGTCGCGGCAAGGCTGCGCTGCTGCCGCATGCGTTCATCGGCACGCCGCAGGTGCGCGCCGGCTTGCTGGCGGTGGCCGTGCCCTTCTTCTGCATGGGCGCGCAGGGCATCCTCATGACGCCGTACTTGCAGCTGGTGGCCGGGTTCTCAGCACTGCAAACGGGCTTGCTGTCGCTACTGTCGGGCGTGCCCATGTTGCTGTGCGCTATGCTG
>USJN01000290.1 GCA_900554945.1 uncultured Coriobacteriaceae bacterium
GGGTCTTGTCGCGCTGCGATACAATGCGGAGACGACACATGAATCGATGCCGGCCGCGCGAGGTTTTTCTTGCGCGGCCGCGTTGCGCATCCGCGCATTTCCCGTTCGCAGTATGCAGGAGAAGATACCTATGCCCGTAGACATCGCCACGTTGAATGGCCCTCAGGCCGAAGCTGTCCAGTGCACGGAAGGCCCGCTTTTGGTACTCGCGGGCGCAGGCTCGGGCAAGACGCGCGTGCTCACCTATCGCATCGCCCATCTCGTGGAGGACTTGGACGTGGCGCCGTGGGAAATACTTGCGATCACCTTCACCAACAAGGCCGCCGCTGAGATGCGCGAGCGCCTTCAGGGCATCATCGGGCCGCGGTGCCGTGGCATGTGGGTCTCTACCTTCCACAGTATGTGCGTGCGCATGCTGCGCGCCGACGCCGAGCGCCTCGGCTTCTCGAAGAGCTTCACCATCTACGACACCGACGATCAGAAGCGCCTGTACAAGGAAATCATGGCCGAGCTCGACATCGACCCGAAGCGCTTTCCCGTAAACGCCCTCATGGGACGCATCTCCCAGGCGAAAAACGAGCTCATTGTGCCGGGTGATTTCGAGAAGCAGGCGATCGACCCGGTGGGGAAGGTGGCCGCCCGAATCTACACGCGACTGCAGGAGCGTCTGCGTGCCGCGAACGCTTTCGACTTCGATGACCTGCTCGTGTACGCATATCTGCTGCTGAAGAACCACCCCGATGTGCTCGAGGCATACCAGGAGCGCTTCCGCTACATCATGGTGGATGAATATCAGGACACGAACCATGCGCAGTATGCTATCACCGGGCTTTTGGCGCAGAAGTACAAAAACATCATGGTCGTGGGCGACGACGACCAGTCCATTTATTCGTGGCGCGGTGCCGACATCCGCAACATCCTCGAGTTCGAGCAGGACTATCCCAACTGCCACACGGTGAAGCTCGAGCAGAACTACCGCAGCGTGGGCAATGTGCTCGCCGCCGCGAACGCGGTCATCGCGAACAACCAGCACCGCAAGGCGAAAAAGCTCTTTACCTCCGCCGAGGACGGCGAGAAGATCCACGTCTATATGGCAACCGACGAGCGCGACGAGGGCCGTTGGATCGCGGGCGAGATCGAGAAGCGCCGCTCGGCAGGCATGTCGTACAACCAGATTGCCGTTTTTTACCGCACGAACGCCCAATCGCGCATGCTTGAAGACATGCTTTTGCGCGCGGGCGTGCCCTACCGCATCGTCGGCGGCACAAAGTTCTTCGATCGCGCGGAGATTCGCGACGTCATGGCATACCTCACGCTGGTCGTGAACCCCGCCGACGACATTGCCGCGAAGCGCGTCATCAACGTGCCGCGCCGCGGCATCGGCAAGACCACCATCGAGCGCATCGAGCAGTTCGCCCGCGAGATGGGCATGACGTTCATGCAGGGGGCTGAGCTTGTCGTGCTTGACCCCGAGCTGCGCGCCTCGACCCGCCGCGCGGTGGGCGAGTTCGTCGATCTTATCAAGGAGGCGCAGGAGTACTCGGGTGAGCTGCGCCGCGTGGTGGAGATGATCGTCGATCGCGCGGGGCTCATCTCGGCGCTCACCAACGAGAACACCGATGAAGCGCGCGGGCGCATCGAGAACATCCAGGAATTCATGGGCGTCGTCGACGAGTTCTCGCAGACGCATGAGGAAGACGACGCCGAGTTTGCTGCGCCGACGGAAGGGGACGCGGTTGCCGGCGACGCGGAACCTGTCCGCGTGCTTCGCGGGGATTCCCTTGCTGACTTCATCGAGTGGGTGCGCCTGCGCACCGATTTGGACACCATGGGGGAAGACGGCAAGGCTGTCACGCTCATGACCGTGCACTCGTCAAAGGGCCTCGAGTTCGACTGCGTGTTCACGGCGGGCATGGAGGAGACGCTTTTCCCGCATATGAACAGCGTGAACGATGCTGCGGGAATCGAGGAGGAGCGCAGGCTTGCCTACGTTGCGATCACCCGTGCGCGAAAGGTGCTCTACCTCACGTGCGCGCAGCAGCGCCAGATTTTCGGCCAGACATCGGCGAACCCGGTATCGCGCTTCATCCACGAGATTCCTGCCGAGCTGCGCCAAACCTCGGGGCTGGGCTCTGCGGGCTTTTCCGGCACTGGCTGGGAGAAACGCGGAAGCCGTCGCGGTATCGCGGGAAGCGGTACGGAAGCGGGCGGCGGTCGCGTGTTCGGGCGCTCGAGCGCATCGGGAAGCGCGGGTCGCGGCGACCGCGACCGCGCAGGCCGAAGCGGGCACACGGGCTCGAGTGCTCACGGTTCGGGTGGGTACGTGAACCCGAAGGCGGGGAAGAAGGAGGCCGCGGGCGTCACCTTCTCCGTCGGCGACGCAGTCGACCACAAGACGTTCGGCCGCGGCAAGGTCGTGAAAGTCGACGGCGACACGCTCCATATCCGCTTCGCGAAAACCGGCCAGACGAAGAAGCTTCTGAAGGACTACGCCCCCATTGTGAAGATCGGGTAGCGCGAGCAAAGAGGCTGCTAGGGAAGGCTG
Source organism: uncultured Coriobacteriaceae bacterium (assembly GCA_900554945.1). GTDB lineage: Bacteria > Actinomycetota > Coriobacteriia > Coriobacteriales > Eggerthellaceae > Ellagibacter. Next base: position 2,546 of record USJN01000290.1, read on the forward strand.
AACCGCACCCCATTTCTTGGATACGAGAAATGGGGTGCTTTTGGAAAAGTATGCTCATAATGGTGATGAGGGTAAGATTTACTCGATGAGCTTGATTAGTTCATCTCGGCTACAAGCACCCTGCCATATACAGCGGCAGATAAACCCGGTCGCCTTCGATTTTCATCTGTTT
>USJN01000291.1 GCA_900554945.1 uncultured Coriobacteriaceae bacterium
GAAGCCGGGCAGCCGGGTTTTCGCGCCGTCCATACGCGCGGCGCGGTTTTGAATCGACAACCACATCGCAAAGATGATCCTGAAAGGAATTTTCATGTCTACCATTTTCGTCGCAACCTCCATCAACCTCGAAGGCGAAGAGAAGAAGCAGTTCCTCGACACCATCGAGGGTGCCGTCGCCGAGGTGTTCAAGTGCTATTCCATCTACTACACGCCGGTCCCCAAGGAGAACTGCTCCGAGTGCGCGAAGGACCAGATCACCTTCTTCGTGTTCGTGCCGCCCTACATGGAGATCGAGCGCCGTCGCAAGCTCATCAAGGTGCTCGACGAAGCCGCCAACAAGGCCGTCGGCTACCGCGGCGAGCTGAAGAACATCGTCATCTTCAAGTACCATGACGACGAGGCTTGCGGCGTTGACGGCGTGCTGCGCGCCGACGCGAAAGCAGCTGCAGAGAAATAGTCGTATCGACCCTTCGTTTGTAGGCAGGTCTCTATGAAGTACATGAACATCGGACACTCCGACGTCAAGGCTTCCATCATCACGCTGGGAGCTTGGTCGATCGGCGGCGGAAGCTGGTGGAAGAACACCGAGGACGAACTGTCCATCAAGACCATCCACCGCGCGCTCGAGCTGGGCATCAATACGATCGACACCGCGCCCATCTACGGTCTTGGCCACAGCGAGGAAATCGTCGGCAAGGCCATCAGCGGCAACCGTGACGAGTTCGTCATCTCCACGAAGGCGACCTTCGACTGGGACACCGGCGTGGGCCGTTATTGGAACGACGTCGACGGCCACAAGGTATATGTCGATCACAGCTACGAGGGCATCAAGAAGGACTGCGAGAACAGCCTGAAGCGCCTGGGCACCGACCATATCGACATCTACTACGCGCACAACCCCGCAAAGGACACGAGCGTGTACCCGGTCGAGGACACCGTTCGCGCGCTCATGGACCTGAAGAAGGAGGGCAAGGTTCTCGCGCTTGGCCTCTCCAACGCCCAGCCGGACGTCATCCAGGATTGGCTCGACCATGGCTGCGAGCTGGACATCATCCAGCGCAAGTACAGCATGCTCACCCGTAACGTCGAAGAGGGCGTGCTGCCGCTTTGCCGCGAGAAGGGCATGTCCTACCACGCATATTCGCCGCTCGAGCGCGGTATTCTCGCGGGTACCGTTCCCGCCGACCGCGTCGTGCCGAAGGGCGACGCCCGCGACGGCGAGCTGTGGTGGAAGCCCGACCGCCTTCCAAGCGCCGTCAAGTTCGTCGACGGACTCGCCGACATCTGCGAGGAATACCAGTGCACGCGCGTGCAGCTCGCTGTCGCGTTCCTGCGTGCGCAGGGCGACTTCGTGAACGTCATCTGCGGCGCTCACAAGCCCGAGCAGATCGAGGCAGACGCGCCGGCGGCCGATGTCGAGCTTTCGAGCGAGACGGTGGCTGACATCCGCAAGCGCCTCGCCGCGCTTGACGCCGAGTTCGAATAGGGCTCGGCTGCGTTTCGCGAAACGCATTGCTTTTTCAAGGGCCCCTTCAAGTCGCTCGGTCGCCAAAACCGGCCTTGGCTTGAGGGGGTTCCTGTTTATAGTGGCCCTCATCGTGGGTCGTATCGCCCGCTATAAGGAATGGTTGGCGATACGATGGAAGAGCGCCAGGGGAGAGGGGCGGCGCAGCTTCGGCGTTTCCACGCGCCGCGGAACAATGATTAAGACGGGAGATATCACATGGCAACTGAAAACGAGACGGCAGCAGGCACCGACGCGATCTTCTCGCTCGAGCAGATGCGAGGCGCCTACGAGCATCGCGCGCTGTGGCTTCACTACCTGGCGGAGAAGGCCGTCGAGGACGGGGAGAACGGCCCGCTCCACCAGGCGATCCGCAAGTGCGGCCTCTACCATGCCGACGTGAGGTTCGCGCCCTTCACCTCGATGGACGCCTTCGACGAGGTGTTCCAGTCGGAGCCTGCGAAGAGCGTCTTCGAGATGGAGACCATCGAGAAGGACGACGACACGTTGTCGATCGACTTCCATTACTGCCCGCTCGTTGAGGCGTGGAAGAAGCTCGGCCTTCCGCAGGACGAGATTTCCGCACTGTGCGACATCGCGATGGACGGCGACCGCGGCATCATCGAGGGGCTCGGCTGTCTGAAGTTCGACCTCCCGAAGACCATCGCCAACGGCGACGACGTCTGCCAGATCCGCATCACCAGGAAATAAAGCTGCGGGGTAGCGTGCACAGGCTGCGTGTGGGCTTGTGCTGGGCGGATGCTCGCAGGCTGCGAGCGCTTCGAGCACAACCCGCGAACGCGCATCCTGCTTGCGTGAAACAAGAGTAATGATAGAGCGGCGCCGCCCTTAGTTGAGGCGCCGCAACGACGGGGGCATCTTCGACGAGAGGATGCCCCCGTCTGAAAAACGGTGTCGTCCATGGGCCTGAGACCTTCTAGCCCGATTAAACTCGAGAAAACCTGCAAAGCCAAAACGAAAGGACACACCATGGCAACCATCGTAAGCATCACCGACGCGACCATCCCCGAGGGCAAAAGTGAGCGCGAGCTCATCGACGGGCTGGGCGAGGCAATCCGCACGGGGCTCGGACTCCCGCCGAAGCTCAAGAGCGTGTACAACACGATGCTCAGCCCCGACCATGCCACCGTGAAGGACAAGCCCGAGCTCACGATTTTCATCTACACCGCG
>USJN01000292.1 GCA_900554945.1 uncultured Coriobacteriaceae bacterium
AAGTAAGGTCACTGACCGAAAGCCCCGAATTCAGGGCATCGGCGATTTCCACAATGGAGTGCTCCCCCATGCCATAGGACACAAGGTCGGCGTTCGAATCGAGCAGGATCGACCGCTTAAGCGAGTCCGACCAGTAATCGTAGTGGGCAAGGCGTCGCAAACTCGCCTCAATGCCTCCGATGATGATGGGAACATCCTTGAACACGCGTCTGATCAGGTTCGAGTACACCACAACCGCGTGGTCGGGACGCAGCCCGCCCTCGCCCCCAGGAGAGAAGGCATCCGAGCGGCGGCGCTTCTTGGCGACCGTATAGTGATTCACCATGGAATCCATGTTCCCCGAGCTCACGAGGAACCCCAGACGCGGGCGCCCGAGCGCGGCGACGCTTTCCGGATCGCGCCAATCGGGCTGGGCAATCATACCGACCTTGTAGTGGTTCGCCTCGAGAAGGCGGCAGATGATGGCCGCACCGAACGACGAGTGGTCCACATACGCATCGCCCGACACGTACACGAAGTCGCACTCGTCCCAGCCGCGCTCGCGCATGTCCTCGCGATTTACGGGAAGAAACCGCGCGCGATAGGCGCGCGCATCCTCCGCCGCCTGCTTATCGGAGCGAGTCCGTTCCCCAGGCCGCTCCCCTGCCCGCGCAGCATCCTTGCGATTCGCCGAGCGCTTCGTCATGAGCGCGCGCTTTCGCCTTGGCGGGGAACGACAACGCGCAGGGCGCGCGGGGCGATTGAGATGCGGTAGGAGTCTGCCACGAGCGCCTCCCCGTCGATCTGCACGGGAAGCGGCGCGTCGAAGCGAAGGTCAATCGACGCCGCGCGGCGAAACTCGATCTGCTTGAAGCGTGTATGATGAGCATCCTTCGCCATAAGGAAGATGAAGGTACCGGAAAGCCGCGTCAACGGCGGATGCGCGATGCAGATATCGAACAGACCATCGTCAGGCGCAGCGTCGGGGCAGATGCGGAAGCCGCCGCCGTACGTCTGCCCGATCTGGACCGCGAAGAGATACGACTCGCCGCAAATAGGCTCGCCGCCGTCGAGCGCGGCAGTGTAGCGGCGAAGGTCCATATGGTGGAGCAGCCGATCGATGCCCGATTGCAGATAGAGCATCGTGCCCGTCTTCCCCGTTCGGGCGCGACGTTCGACGGTATCGAGCGCAATCGCCGCGTCAAGACCGAACGACAGCGTCTCCAAGAACCATCGATCGTTGCATTTCCCCACGTCATGCGCGCGCAGTTCGCCATCGCACAGCTGCAAGACCGCCGTGGGAAGGTCGGTCGACATGCCGAGCGTGCGCGCATAGTCGTTGCCCGAGCCGACGGGCAGCAGTGCGAAAGCAGGCCGCTCACCTGCCGGAATCTCCATGAGCCCGCAGGCGACCTCATTTGCGATGCCGTCGCCGCCGAGCGCGCAAACGCAGTCGAATCCGCGCGATGCGGCACGGGCGGCGATGTCGCTCGCCTGCCCCGGGCGCTCGGTGAACTCAAGCGCGAAGGCGTCTTCCCCTAACGCAGACGCAAGCAAGGCGCGCGCCCGATAAGCGCACGCCTTGCCTTCACCGTTTTGCGCAACGGGGTTCGCGATGATGAGCAGTTTTCGAAAGCAATGTGACATGCCCCGTATTATACGACATGCCCCGCTTGCATTCGCTACATCGCCTAAGGTTTGGCGACCACCAGAGCGTTTTCCAGATACAGCAGCTGGCCGTAATTCAGGGTAACCGTTACCTTCTGGGTGAACGTTTGCACGGCCGTGCTCTCGGGAGCAAGAAGCTCGCTCGGGAGGGTCGCGATCGAGCGCGGAGACCATGTTGGAGGACATACTGCAAGATGTCGTCGCTCGCAAACCACTCGCCTAGACCGACATCGCTGAAACCGTAGTCGGGGAAGTGTTCGGTTGCGAACGATTGCGCCTCGATGGCATCCGCCGAACCATTCGGCGCGCGCGAGCGATTGGGACACCGGAGCCAAAGAAAAGCGCCCCGCTGAACCTTACGTCCAACGGAGCGCTTGCGAAGGCGGAAGAGGCTTCTAAGCGGGGCCTCACCCCTCCATGTGATTCAGGAAAACGGCTAGTCGGCTATTCGGCAGCGTCCGCAGCGTCAGCCTCGGCCTTGTCAGCATCAGCCTGCTCGCCTGCAATCCTGATGTTCGCGTGCTCGAGCAGCCAGTTGTTCGCCTTCAAGCGCTCGGCAGCCTCGCGCAGCATGAAGCCGCGGCCCGTCTGCTCGAGACGCTGACGCAGCATCTTGGGGTTCACCTGCGGGTTCATAGCGCGGCAGGCGGCGTTGATGTCGTCGTCGTTCAGGACGAGGTGCTCGTGGCGGAACAGCGCGTCGAGAGCGAATCCCTGCACGAGCAGCTCGCGGATCTGCATCATCATCATCATGCCGAACTGCTGCTGGCCGCCCTGCTCTTCGATGAAGGCGTCGAGGGTCTTACCCTGCTGCTGAGCAGTCTGGCGCACGTTGTTCATCAGCTGCTCGCGCATTGCCTCGTAGACCTCGTCTGCGATGCTGCCCTGGAAGCGACGAGCGAGCTCGCTCGCAGCAAGCTGGCGGTTGTAGTCGTCGTACTGCTCGCGGCCCTGCTTCTCGAGGCTCTCGCGAATGCTGTTGCGGAAGTCGTCTGCCGACTTGTACATCGGCATGTACTTCGTCACCCATTCATCGGTAATGGCGG
>USJN01000293.1 GCA_900554945.1 uncultured Coriobacteriaceae bacterium
ATATGGCGCGCGTGGACCTCGGTTCCCGCAAGCTGCTCATCATGTCGAACGACGCCACGAGCGCATGCGCCGTTACCAGGATGGCGGCTGCCGATTGGAAACGCATCGATGAGTTTGCGAGGCGGCTTGTCAAAGATGCCGTCGAATGCTGCGGGTGTAGCCCCGAAGAATACTTCTCGCTTGCTGGCGAAATCGAGCTCACCAAAACGCACGGGCGGTGCGCGGTCGGCAACATGACGACGATCGCCCATGCGCTTTGGGCTGACGATATCGACATGACAGAGGAGCTCCAGTGGCGCCAGATGGAAGAGCTCGACCACCATTCATATCGTGTTACGTTGCGTACGATGGCTGCGGCTATCCCGCGGAGCGCTTCACGGAAGACCTCGCCACTCATTTGGCACGGCGGTCTTAAGGCCGGCGGGGGTCTCGCGGATCCTGGGAAACGGGGTGGGCGCAGAAGAGTCCTAGGCGCTTCAACGGCCTCCCTCTTATCTCCAGCTTAAGCCGTGATAGCACTAGCGACCCCACAGCTGAAGGCGTCGTGTTGATTGGTGCGCAACCGCTCACAACCAGCATGCCGATGGGGAAGCGCAGGCAGGCAATCCAGCCATCCTGAGTTCATTGCGCAGACCTCCATGCCGGGACGTCCTCCTTCGCCTTCCTTGGCTCCGCCACGCTCGCTCAGAACCAGGCTCTTCAGGCAAGGCGCGAAAAACTTTTGCTGCGCAAAACTCGGGCCCTGCCGGGTTTTCGCTTGATTCCTTGCCCTCGGCCGGAACCTGAGCGGCTTCTGGATCACAAGGCAGGCCAAAGGGGCCGGCCGCGAACAAACGGAGGTCATCATGAGCAATTTCGAACTTCAGGAGAAGGCAGTCAAGGCAGCCACCCGCTTCATCGAGCGCAAGGGCTTCGAGCTTCTCGAGGCCGGTTGGGCTTCCCCCGAGGGAACCCAGATTGACCTGGTCGCCAGCGACGAGGACGCCCTGGTCTTCATCGACGTCACCGCAACCGAGTATGGCGAGGGCGGCTTCGAGGGCGGCAAGGTCAAGCGCAGCGACCTTGAGATCGCGGCAGCGTCCTGGCTCGCAGGCAACACGCCCGACGGCGACATCCAGGTCCGCTTCGACATCATCGACATGCTGTCCTTTCGGTTTAACCTGGCACTTTCTCGTGTTCGATGGATTACGTAGGCGTCAAGATTCGCCTTGAAGGGCTCGAGGTCGGGCTGTACCCTTCTCGGAAGAACTCGTCCTTCAAGTGGTCGAACACCTGCTCGGTGGCGCCGTCGTCGATGCAGCTGCCCTTCTTGGACGTACTCTGGATGATTCCGGCGTCCTTCAGCGTGGCCACCGGAGACAAAACACGGTCCCCGTCGGGTAGTCGCGGGCGTGCGGGAACTCGCATCAGCAACCTGCCTCCTTGGCTGTCCCTTCTCTGCATGGCCATCTACATAAAGGAGGAACCAGCCATGCAGATCAGCGCGTCGTCCACTCTGGCTGTATATCACGACGGCCAATTCTGGGTCGGGCTGGCGGAGCGCGGCGAGGACGGAAGGTGCGGCGCCGCGCGGAAGAGGCGGAGGGGCGCTTCGAGCAACGAACGCTGAAGTGCAAACAGAAACATCGTGGTCATTGGGCACTGGCGCTGCCCCATATACAGCAGCAGGCGCAGCTTCGATTGAAACTACGCCTGCTATCTGGTACTATAACAATATATCGAACGTATGTTCGTTACTCCCATTCTATTGTCGAAGGAGGTTTCGGCGTTATGTCGTAGCACACTCGGTTGGCGCCGGGCACCTCGGCGACGATGCGACTGGAAATCTTGCCCAGCACCTCGTAGGGCAGCTTCGCCCAGTCGGCGGTCATGGCGTCGGAGCTCTCGACGGCGCGCAGGATAATCGGGCGCTGATAGGTGCGCTCGTCGCCCATGACGCCCACGCTCTTCACGGGCAGCAGAATCGCGCCCGCCTGCCACACCTTGTCGTAAAGACCCGCATCGCGCATGGCTTCGATATAAATCCTGTCCACGTTCTGCAGGATTTCGACCTTTTCGGGCGTAATATCGCCCAAAATCCGGATCGCAAGACCGGGTCCGGGGAAGGGATGACGGCCGATCAGCTGCTCGGAAATACCGAGCGAACGTCCCACGCGGCGCACTTCGTCCTTGAAGAGCAGGCGCAGCGGCTCGACGATCCGCAGGTTCATCTTCTCAGGCAGGCCGCCGACGTTGTGGTGCGACTTGATCGTAGCCGAGGGACCGTTCACCGACACCGATTCGATCACGTCGGGATAGATCGTCCCCTGCGCCAGCCAGCGCACCTCCTTGATCTGGACAGCCTCTTCGTTGAACACTTCGACGAAATCGCGGCCGATGATCTTGCGTTTGGTTTCGGGATCGCTGACGCCCGCCAGATCGCCGAGGAACTTCGCGCCGGCCTTGACGCCCTTGACGTTCAGGCCCATGTTCTTGTAGGATTCGAGCACGTCCTCGAACTCGTTCTTGCGCAGCAGGCCCGAATCCACGAAAATACAATAGAGGTTCTTGCCGATGGCCTTGTGCAGCAGCACGGCCGCCACCGAGGAATCGACGCCGCCCGAAAGTCCGAGCACGACCTTGTCGTCGCCCAGCTTTTCGCGCAGTTCGCGCACGGTGGCTTCCACGAAACTCTCCGATGTCCACTCCTGCT
>USJN01000294.1 GCA_900554945.1 uncultured Coriobacteriaceae bacterium
TCCCGCGGGCTATCGCCTACACCGTCTTCCTCGCGCCTGACAACGCGCAAGCTCGAGCGGCGGCGATCGAACTCATCGGAGGAGGCCGCATCGCGCGATACGGACAGGATAAGCCCAACCATGATGAGCGATGCCAAGATGGATGAGCCTCCCGACGAGATGAACGGCAGGGGCTTGCCCGTCGTGGGGAACACGCCGATAGCGCACGCGATGTTCAAAAACGCCTGGAAAACGAGGGCAATTGTAAGCCCGCCCGCAATCATCATGGAGAAATCGTCGCGAGCCGATCGGGCAATAAGCGTACCGGTGTAGAGAACGCCCATAAAGAGAGCGACGACGGCAAGGCAGCCGACCATGCCGAGCTCTTCACCGATGACCGAAAACACGAAGTCGCTGTCGCTCGCGAAAAGATACTGGTACTTCTCATGCCCGTTACCGAGGCCGACGCCGAAGATGCCGCCTTCGGAAAACGCAAAATACGAGTGCATGATGTTGTAGCCGCTGCCGTAGCCGCCCTGACCGTCGTCCCAAGGATTGAGGAAGGACCAGCGGTCAGCGCGATAGCCCGTGCCGAATACGACGATTATGACAAGAATGATGGCGATGAATCCGATTGGAAGCTCACCGTACCACAGCACCGCAAGTACCGCAACGATGCAGATCATCGTGGTGCCCAGGTCGGACTGCGTTTTGTAGATGAGTGCAAGCGGCACTAGCACGAGCAGAGTGAAGCCGAGAGCGCAACGTCTCCCGCTGATCTCGCCCGAAACGAAATCGGTGTAGATGCGCGCGGAGACCAAGACGAACACGATCTTCGCGAACTCGGAGACCTGGATCGTCACAGGACCGAGACGCAGCCAGCGCTTAGCGCCGTAGTTGTCGACGCCGACGAGAGCCGTCAGCAAGATAACGACGACGAGCAACGCTAATGCCGCCCAAAGCCACTTAGTTCTCCATATCGACACCGGAATGAAGCGGTAAATCGCGAACGCGATAAGCGCACCGAAAACGGCATACATCACCTGGTCGGTCAGGCTTTTGAGCGCATCGACCCCGTTGTTGATGTTCGAGATCGATCCCGCCGAGTACACCATCACGAACCCGATGAGCACGAGCGCGAGCACGCAGAGCAGAAAGCCGATGCGCGGGCCGTGTATCGATGCGGGGACGGCGTTGCGGGAACGCTGGGTTCTGGGCATGCGAAACTACCCCGCTATGCCTCTGCCGAGCGGACGGCGACGAGTTCCTTGAATACATCGCCACGCTGCTCGTAGCAGGTAAACTCGTCGAACGAGGAGCATGCGGGGGAAAGCAAGAGCACGTCTCCCGCCGCAGCTGCCGCAAGGCCCGCGTCGAGCGCATCTTCCAAATGGTTCGCCGCAACGACGGCAAGCGTACCGTCCTCGCCCGAGCATTCGCCGCCGAAGGCCGCAAGGAAGCGCTCGCGCGCCTCACCGAAGATCACGACGGCCTTGGCGTGCTCATGAGCAGCAGCAACGAGCGGAGCAAGGTCCGTTCCCTTGTCGTGCCCGCCAAGCAGCACGATCGGACGCGCAGAGCCGAAGGCCGAGAAGGCCTTGAGCGTCGCGTCGACGTTGGTTGCCTTGGAATCGTTGTAGCAGGCCACACCGGCAACGCTGCCGCAGGGCTCTATGCGATGCTCGAGCGGCGCGAAGGAGCGAAGCGATTGAGCAACGAGCGCATCGTCAACACCGAGCGCGATCGCGCAAGATGCCGCGACAAGAGCGTTCTCCGTGTTGTGATCGCCCTTGATCTGCAAGTCGGACGCAGCGCACAAACGATGCTCCACGCCTCGAAACGAAACCGTGAGCACGCCGCCAGCTGAGACGAACGCGGCGTTCTCGGATCCGCAGCGGGCACGCATGTCACCAGCGATCCCGTCTTTGGTGCCGACGGGGACATAGTCGAAGCCGCGCTCGTCGGGCGTCACGGTGCGCAACTCGCGGATGCGCGCGCGGACCGCGTCATCGGTCGCGCAGAGGACGGCGGTGGAGTTCGGGGTGTGCGAGAGGTTCGCTATCACTTTCCACTTCGCCGCAGCATAAGCGTCAAGCGTCCCATGCCACTCGATGTGGTCAGGGGTGATGTTCAAAAGCACCGCAACGTTCGGGGCGAAGCGCGAAGTCGACTCGAGCTGGAAAGACGACACCTCGGCCACGTACACGTCGGTATCTCCCGCAGCCACACGGGCAATGCAAGCGTCGCCGATATTGCCGACTGCGCGCGCCGCAAGACCCGCATCATCGAGCAGATGGGCGGCGATTGACGTCGTAGTCGTCTTGCCGTTCGTGCCCGTAATGGCGACCCACGTGCTCGACTCGTCGGATTCGCGCCACGCGAACTCGACCTCGCTCACCAACTCAACGCTCGCCGCCTTCGCGGACTGGAAGAATTCAGAAATCTCGGGAATGCCCGGGCTCGCGATGCACAAATCGAACGAGCCGCCGACAGCCTGCACAAGAGGGGCCACAGCGTCGTTTCCGAACTCAACCGCGGCACCCGCCGCCTTCGCCCGCTCGGCGTCGGCACGGGCCGCCGGAGTATCACCGCCCGCCGCCACGGCAAGCGCATCCACACGCGTGCCCAAAAGCGGCAACAGGTAATCGAGGGCCGCATGCCCGCTTTTGCCCAGTCCCAAAACAAGGACGCGCCCCAGATGCTCGGGC
>USJN01000295.1 GCA_900554945.1 uncultured Coriobacteriaceae bacterium
TACACAAACCTAGCCAGATCAAGCCAAGCGAAGCCGCTCAACCCGACGGCCCTAGCGCCTCATCATAAGTTTCTTGACCTCGGAAAGGATGCCTGCCGTCACCTTCCCAACGGGAAGCTCCAGCCAATTGTCTTTCGCCCTGGAAAGCTGGCGGACGTAACGCCTATCCGAGAAGACCTTTTCAAGACGAGCGTACACGTCGGCCCAGTCCGCTTCGCGCATCGCCTCGTCGCCGAAGGCGCCCTTGGCCATGCAGGAATCCAGAAGCCCAGCGTCGATTCCTTTGATTCGAAGGTGGTAATAGATGTCGAAGACGTCCTTATACCGCGTCGATCTGGCGCCGAAGCGCAGCAGAGGCCGCATCTTCTCGGCAACCATCTGCTCGTCGGTGTTTCCCAGAAGCGAGATTGCCCCATCGGACGCCACGACGTCAAAGCATATCTCCCTCTGCTCGATAGACAGGTCAGCGTGGACCCCGATGTCGAGCTTGGTCTTCACGGAGTTGCCCGTCTCGTCCGAGACGGTGACGCGAACGCGTCTGCCATCGTAGTCTTGGTGCTTGAGCTGCTCGATGGGACCGTCGATGCGGATGCGGATTCCCGCCTTATTGGAGTTGAGCTTCTTCACGAAAGCGCGGATCGAGCCATCGGCGATGGAGTAGCGCATGAAGTCGAAGTCTATGCCCTGCGTGGCGCGACGTCTATCGCCGGAGACCTGCTGCATCACGATGCCGCCCTTAAAGGTTACCTTATCGGCGAAGGCCGACGACGCCACTACGACTAGGAACGCGTCCTGGCACGACCTCGTCGATGCGGCCTCGTAACCGTAGCCGTCGTCAATGTACTCGTCCCTCATCTCTGCGAGGTTCATCACAACACCTCCCTTTGCAGGATGTCGGCCATGTAGCCGCTCCTCTCGAACATCTCCATGTACTCCTCCACGGCGTAGAGGTCAAGCTCGTCGACAATGCTGCGGTACGCACCGATGAGCTCGGCGTAGTAGTCCGGCGCCATCGACGCCGATGCGCGCATGAGCTCGACCAGCATGCGCTCGCGGCCGTAGACTTGTATCTTCGCGCCATCGCGCTCGATAACGGTCTTGCCGGGATTGAGCAACCGATCCTCAGAGAAACGCTGGACCACGCCGACGTCGGTTATCCTTGTCGCGCCCCTCGCCGTTGCGAGGTGAACCTTGTCCGGCACCCGGTCGGTAAGACCGTGGAGGTAGAAGGCGCTGTCCATGGGGACGATGGCGCCCGGGTAGCGCATGGCGCACAGGGCGTAGGGGTCCACATATAGCGCATCGGAGTAGAATCCCCTGGCCACGCGGAATAGCCTGCCGGCCTTTATTTCCTTGTTGATGCGGTACGGACTGCCGAACTTCTCGACCGCCGCCTTGTGCGCAATAATCATGTTCATCACCCGACGGATACTTTATAATAATTACTCACACTAGTCAACTTAATGTGAGTAATTATTTGAATCTTAGACACCTCTGCACGCCGGTGGGCTTCAAGCGCTTGCTCATGCGCGAATGCCGACCAGCACTGACCGAATCGGAGCACGTATCAAGACGCGCAACTTCCGACGCACGCGAACCCCACTTGCAACATCTGGGCGGTTTCGCAGGCCGAATCGGCCCGAAACGCCGCGCGGCGCCGGCGTTTGCCCAGGTCGGCGGAGCCACCGGCGAACAACCCCCGCCGAAAACCGCACAGAAGTCCAGGACCATGGCGAAATAGGCGCCCATTTCCTGCAAAACCGCCCGGAAATCGCAGGGGCGCGACCGCGGGCAAGGCCGCGGCAGCCGTAAGCGCCAGCGCGGGCGCAACCCGAAGCATCGCGGGGCACACCCGCAGGCGAAGCCGCGGCAGCCGATGATCATGCCGGCATGCCCATCGGTTCAATATGCGCATATAGCCAAACGAATGCTTGCACCGGATGCACCGCAAACCATCGCGCGAAAGCGCTCACGGAGAACGGCGAGCCGCCCGTACAGGCTCGACTTGCCCACCTTGCGCAGTGGGCACCGCCCGCCGATGTCCATGCCCGATGCCGGGCAGCGCTCTATGCGCCCGGCCCACATGTCGCGCCTGGCGGCGTCGCCGTTGGCAGACATCGCGAAACCTCCGGACCGAGAGCGTCTGCGACAATCATCGGGCAACGGATCGAAATCGCAGCCAGAGGCTTCACGGAAGCGGTACCGTCAACGGCTTCTTTCTCGCAAGCAGATCCGTCGTCATCGCTTGTCACGGGAAGAAGAGCGGTGTTGAAGAGCCCTCGGCCCAACCCGACGATCTGTCATGATCGCATACAGACCAGAGCGAACAACTTGAACATCCGCTGCTTTTGCAATTTCATTCAGATGGGCGTTCGTACTGAGTGTCTCACCGCTCTCAGAAGACACGGCTAGAGAACAGTCGCCCCGATCTTCTCCGAGAGGCGCATCGACGTCCCGATCATCATGCTAGCCGACGCAGATGACCAGGTTGCGCCCGCGGCAGCCGTTGCAGCTGTTGGCGCCTCCCGCGCACGGCTGGTCGGCCTCTGCGTTCATGATCGCGTTCGCGACGTCCTCGGCGATGCGCCCCATGAGCTCCCTCGGGTTCACCGGCCTGTCCTCGAACCTCGGCATCGCCAGCTG
>USJN01000296.1 GCA_900554945.1 uncultured Coriobacteriaceae bacterium
TTCGGTTGCTGTAGTTCCTTCTCATAATGCACTTAGGGTGAATGAGGGCCGTCCATTCTGCCTGCCGCAAGTTGGGTACATCTTGCGTCGAGCATTTGGGATGGGGCGTCGCCAAGAGGGAGAAAACGAGAGGAGCCTAATCATGACGCAAGGGGAGTCGTTCGTCTACACCTGTTGTCCTGGGTGGGGCGATCATGAGTTCTGCGCGATCAAGACGATCGTCAAAGACGGCAAGATCGTGCGTACCGAGAAGCCGAGCTACACCGGCGCGGAGGCGAACGAGGGCTACATCTGCCAGAAGGGCATCATGTCGTGCCGCCAGCCGTACAATCCGAAGCGCTTGCTGCATCCGCTGAAGCGCGCGGGCGAGCGCGGCGAGGGCAAGTGGGAGGAAATCAGCTGGGACCAGGCGCTCGATGAGATCGCCGCGAAGCTTCTGCAACTGCGCGACGATTACGGCCCCGAGTCGCTCGCCATGTGGGACGTGGTGGCGTCGGTGCCGCCTTCGCAGGGGCTCGCCGCTGTGTTGAGCTCGCGTTTCATGGGACTTTGGGGCGCGACCGACCCCATTCAGGGGTACGGCCTCGACAACGGGCCGTTCTACGCAGCGTTCTTCGACATGGGCGACTTCTACAAGTACATGACGACCGATCCTGCGAACTTCGATACGTCGGATTACATCATCGTGTGGGGCGCCAACCCCATCGAAAACCAACAGCGTATCGCAAAGCACCTGGTGGAGGCGCGTTCGAACGGTGCGAAGATCGTCGATGTTGGGCTTCTGTTCGACGGCACGGCGGGCTTTGCCGACGAGTTTATCCCTGTGAAGCCAGGCTCCGATCCGGCGCTTTCCCTTACCATGGCGAACCTCATCATTCAGGAGAAGCGCTACAACGAGAACTTCCTGCTGTCCTACACGGTGGCGCCGTTCCTCGTGCGCGACGATACGGGCGAGTTCCTCCGCAATGCGGAAGGCAGCTATCTGGTGTGGGATGCCGATGCGCAGGCTGCGGCGCCTATGACCCCAGGTGAACAGGCATCTCCCGTTGCTCGCATGGAACTCGACGGCGCCCATGAGGTCGACGGCGTGGCGTGCAAGACAGCATTTGCGTGCCTGCGCGAGCACGTGTCAACCTACACGCCCGAATGGCAGGAGGGCGTCACGGGCGTCGCCCCTGAAGTTGTCAGGCGTCTTACCGACGAGTACGTGAGCGCCCCGAATGCCTACATCTTCGGCGCGCTGGGGCTCCGCTATCAGAACCAGGGCGAAAGCTACCGTTCGTTCTACCTGCTCGGCATGTTGACGGGCAACTTGGGCCGTCCCGGCGCCGGCGTCACGAGCGAGATGCTGCCGGCCGGCTTCCCGATGATCTTCAACGACACGCCCATCACCATGCCGCTTGGCCGCGAGGGCTACAAGGCGAAGATGCTGCGTCAAAACGAGTTCATCAACCAGGTGAAAAGCCAGAAGCCGTACCCGATCAAAGCGTTTTGGGTGATCGCGGGCAACCCGGTGCACAACTGTCCGAACCGCGGTCTGTGGATCGACGAGATATTCCCGCAGATGGAGCTCATCGTCGACGTGGACATCTGGATGACCGACACAGGCCAGTATGCCGACTACGTGCTGCCCGACTGCATGCCGTTCGAGCGCTATGAGCTGGTGGCGTCGGCGGCGTACAATCACATCGTCTTGCAGGAGCCGGCAATCGAGCCGCAGGGCGAGGCGCGCGACCCCACGTTCCTCTACAGCGAGCTCGCGAAGCGCGTGGGCTTGGGCGAGTACTTCGACAAGACGGCGGAGGAATGGATCGAGGTGCGCATCCAGTCGAAGTGGCCGATGATCGCGGGCATCCAGCCGCCGCTCACCTACGAGCGCCTGAAGAAGGAAAAGCTTGTGCGCGCGGCAACGCCCCCGGTGAACTGGGACCCGTTCATGGGCCTGCAGTTCAACACGCCCTCCAAGCGCCTTGAATTCTACTGCGAGCGACTGCTTCCCGTCGGGGCGCAGATGGCCGCGTATCGCGAGCCGCTTGAGGCTCCCACGCCGATGAGCTTGGGGAACGGAACCGCGAAGGGAAGGTACCACTTCTTCAGCGGACGCCAGCGTTTCTTCATGCAGTCGATGTTCACCGACGACCCGGTCATGGCCGATCTGTCAGGCGGGTATCCGACAGGTCGCATGAACCCGGCGGATGCGCAGGCGGAAGGCATCAAAGACGGCGACAAGGTGGAAATCTACAACGAGCGCGGGCACGTGACCATCGAGATGAAGCTCGACCAGCAGATTCCCCCGGGAACCGTGCAGTGCTGGTTCGGTTGGCGCCACGACGCGTTCGAGGACGGCATGTACTCCGAGCTCATCCCGGCGCTCGGCAGCGACTACACGCTCAACGACGTGTCCAAGCATTGGGACAGCTGCGTGCGAGCGATCGGCGGTTTCCAGCCTGGGTTCGGCACTGGCGGCATCGGCGGCATGGCGGGTGCCTGGGACACGATTTGGGATTGCGCATGCGACGTGCGCAAGGTCGAGGAATAGGGGAGCGACATGGACGAGAAGACGATTCTGGTGAACCTGCAGCGATGCACGGGATGCTGGACCTGCTCCCTTGCTTGCAAGGTGGGAAACGGCCTTTC
>USJN01000297.1 GCA_900554945.1 uncultured Coriobacteriaceae bacterium
CGAGGTCGAGCGCATGGTGAAGGACGCCGAGGCGCACGCCGCCGAGGACGCTCAGCGCAAGGAAGAAGTCGAGACGCGCAACAACGCCGACTCTTTGGTGAACGCCACGCAGCAGACCCTCGATGAGCTGGGCGACAAGGCGCCGGCCGACGCGAAGGCGGCTGCCGAGTCCGCTATCGCCGAGGCGAAGAGCGCGCTCGAAGGTAACGACATCGAGGCCATCAAGGCTTCGGTCGAGAAGCTGCAGCAGGCTGGCTACAAGCTCGCTGAGGTTGTGTACTCGCAGAACGGCGGCGACCCCGCGGCTGCGGCGGCTGCAGCGGCTGGTGCCCAGGGCGGCGCGGCTCCTGCCGACGACGATACGATCGAAGCTGACTACGAAGTCGTCGACGACGACAAGAAAGAAGGCAAGTAATCGCTATGGCGAAATCTGGAAAGGACGACGCCGTGAGTATTCCCATCGATGATGCCAACACGGGCGCAGAGGCTCCCTCCTCCTCCCCAACCTGCGCCAACGATAGCGCCACCGCGGCCGATGCGAAGTCGGCTGCGGAGGGCGCTGCCGCCGAGCCGGTAGAGGCAGAAGTGCTCGAGGGCGAGCCCGAGGAAGCGGAAAAGCCCGCCGAGGGTGCCGAGGGCGAGAAACCCGCCGACGATGCGAAGGCCGAGGCGGAGAAGGCTGCAGCCGAGCTTGCTGCCGCGAAGGCCGAGGCTGCCGAGTGGAAAGACAAGTTCATGCGCCTTCACGCCGAGTGGGACACCTACCGCAGGCGCACGAACGAGCAGCGTGAAGCCGAGAAGGCTCGCGCCGCGGAGAAGCTGGTCACGAGCCTGCTTCCCGTGATAGACGATTTCGAGCGCACGATCGACTATGCTGAGAAGAACGGCGAAGGCGAGCTGCTTGGAGGCGTTCGCGCGGTGCACTCCAAGTTCGTCGGCGTACTCGAGAAGGACGGCGTGGAAGTGATCGATCCGACCGGCGAGGCATTCGACGCGTTGGAGGCTCAGGCGGTCGCGACTGTTCCCGATACGGAGGCGTTCGACGAGACGGTCCACGAAGTGTACCAAAAAGGGTACCGCCTTGGGGCGAAGGTCATCAGGCCCGCGATGGTCACGGTGACCACTGGCGGCCCGAAGCGACCCAAGCCCGAAGAGGACGAAACCGAAGAGTAATGTATGGGGGCGGGCGTGTGAGCCCGCCCTTGTTTTTCAAGTGAGAAAGGCAGGTGGTCGTGTATGCCGGCAACTCCGGATTATTACAAAACGCTGGGCGTTCCGCGCACGGCGTCCACCGATGAGATAAAGAAGGCATTCCGCAAGCTTGCGCGCAAGTACCATCCCGATGCGGGCGGCGACGAGGCCAAGTTCAAGGAGCTCAACGAAGCGTACGAAGTTCTCTCCGACGACAAGAAGCGCAAGCTCTACGATCAGTACGGCACGGCGAATGAGAATCAGATCCCGCGTGGCTGGGGCGGCGGCCAGGGCGTGAACGTCGAGGACATCTTCGGCGGCATGGGCGGCGCCGGCAGCTGGGCCGACATTCTGGAGAGCATTCGCCGCGGCGAGGGCGCTTTCGGAACGGAATGGGATTTCGGCAACTTCGGTGGCGGCGGGCGTCGAGGCCCTCGCCCGCAGAAGGGCAAGGACATGAACGTCACCCTGAACGTGACGTTCGATGAGGCGTTCTGCGGTACCGAGAAGCGCGTGACTGTTCGCATTCCCGGCAAGGACGCCCCCGAGACCTTCACCGTGAAGGTCCCCGCAGGGGCCGTTGATGGCGGCAGGCTTCGCTTCCGCGGCAAGGGCGGCTTGGGCACGGGCGGCGGCGAGGCGGGCGATCTGCTCATCACCACCAAGATAGAGCCCCATCCGTACTTCTCGCGCGACGGCGCCGACGTGCTCGTCGATGTGCCGGTCACCGTGGCGGAGGCGGCGCTCGGTGGCAGCGTCGTCATTCCCGCGCCGGATGGCTCGAAGGTGCGCGTGAAGGTTCCCGCCGGAACGCAAAGTGGGACGAAACTCACGGTTCGCGGCAAGGGCGCACCGCGAGTGAAGGGGCAGGGCTCGGGCGACCTGAAGATCAAGGTTATCGTTAAGGTTCCTGAGCATTTGAACGATGGACAACGCAGGGCCCTGGAGGAATTCCAGGCTGCGACGAGCGAGGACGTGAGGAAATGGTAATGGACGACCGCAACAGACCCCTGTACATGATCAGCGTGGCAGCGGAGCTTGCGGGAGTGCATCCCCAGACGCTGCGCGCGTACGAGCAGAAAGGCCTCGTCACGCCGCAGCGAACGAGCGGCAACACCCGCATGTACTCGCAGGCCGACATCGAACGGCTCGGGCTTATCAACGAGCTCACCAACGAGGGCATCAACCTTGCGGGCGTGACGCGAATCCTCGATTTGCAAGGGCGTTTGGACGCGCGCGACGAGGAAATCGACGACCTGCACAAGCGGGTGCGCCGCTTGGCCGATCGCGTGCATGAGCTCGAGACGCGCGAAAGCGTGAACTCGCTCGTGCGTGCGGCCGACCTGCCCCCGCTGTTGCGCCGGCTTCCCTAGATATGCCGGCGATATCGGAACCTGCATGAAGGAGAATTCC
>USJN01000298.1 GCA_900554945.1 uncultured Coriobacteriaceae bacterium
ACGACAAGCACCAGCTTCTCGCCATAATACGCCAGACGATCCTTTCTCGAAGTCGGCAGGTTCTTCACATAGCCGCTGCTGAAATCAGCCGCAAAAAGCAATGCCGTCATCACCGAGACGAACAGGGCCAGCGCTCCACCGCTCAGCCACATAGCCGTCTGATTCCGAGAGAAGTCGGCGATCTGGGCGCCGCTTAACATCTCGTAACCTGCTGATTCGGCGCTGCCATCCGTAGCGCCGATGACGAAACCCGACGACGAATTCGTGCCAGATGGGGCGAATTCAGGGTTGACGGTAAGCCACGCCATGTATGCGGAAGCCACCGACACCGCCAGGACGATCCCCAGAACCACCCACAGCATCTTGCCTTTCACCAGACGGTACAAGTCCATCCTCAGATACCTAAGCATGAGAACCGCCTCCCATCAACTTGAGGAAGAAGTCTTCGAGGTCGCGCGCATGGGAGCCCAGCTCGCTCACGGCGATGCCTTGACCGGCGAGCAACGCGCCCACATCGGCGGCATCGAGCGCGCCTTGATCGCCCGAAGCGTCTTGCAGGCGCAACGAGCCGTCCGGCAAGGCCGTGCAGACGATGCTCGGACGCAGCTCGGCCAGCAACGCCAGCGTGCGCTCCGGCTCAGCCGTGCGCACGACGAGGTAGTCATCGCACGCCTTCGCCACCTCCTCGGCCGTCATCTCGCGCACCATACGGCCCTCGCTGATCACGCCGTAACGCGTGACCATCCGCTCCAGCTGGTCAAGCACGTGCGAGCTCACCACCACGGTGATGCCGCGCTGCTCGTTCAAGCAGATGATGAGGTTGCGCATCTCGCGCACGCCTTCGGGATCCAGCCCGTTCATCGGCTCGTCCAGCAGCAGCACGTCGGGCGAGCCTAGCATCGCCAGCGCCAATCCGAGGCGCTGCTTCATGCCCATAGAGTAATTCTCCGTTCGCTTCCCGCCCGCAGAACCCAGCCCCACGACGCTCAGCAGCTGCTCGATTTCCCCCACATCGTCCACGATGCCCAGCGCAATAGCCTTGCAGCGCATATTATCGAACGCGGTCATGTTGGGGTACAGTCCAGGGCTTTCCACCAACGCGCCGATGCGGACGGCCTCGCTGTACTCAGCGCTGCCCGACGGGTCGGCAACCAGGCGGTCTAACAGACGCACCTCACCCCTCGTGGGGCGAATCATCCCGCAGATCATCTTCATCGTGGTCGATTTTCCTGCGCCGTTTCGGCCGACGAAACCGTAGATATCGCCGCGGGCGACGTGCATGTCTAGCCCGTCGACGACGTTGCGACCGCGATAAGCCTTGCTCAGGCCCCGCGTTTCAATTGCATACACACGATTCTCCTTCCTGACGGCTTGCCGCGGCGATCGCTGCAGCAAGCCCGCCTACTCCTGTCGTGAATGCTCTGTCATCCACGATACGCAGAAGGCGTTAGGGAACCTTCTCGAAAACGTTAAGAAAGTTGTAAGAGCACGCGCGACGGCAAGCGAACTGCTCATTCGGCCAGCTTGAAGCCGATGCCCCATACCGTTTCGATCTCGCCGGCCGAACGCACGGCGCGCAGCTTGCTGCGGATGTTGCTGACGTGCACGTTGACGGCCTTTTCCTCGACCGCGCTCTCCTCGCTCCACGCGATCTCGAACAGCTCGCGCTTCGTGAACACCTTGCGCGGCCGTCGCACAAGGGCTTCGACGATGTTGAACTCCAGGCGCGTGAGGCGCACGGGCTCGCCCCGCACCGACAGGGTGCGGGCGTCGACGTCGAGCGTCCAGTCTTTGTAGCGCATCGCGGCTGCGGCGGCGGGCTCGGGAAGGCGCTCGCCGGAAGGTGCATCGGCTGCGGATGCGCGGCGAACGGCAGCGTGGCGCAGCTGCACCTGCACGCGGGCCAGCAGCTCGTCGAGGTCGAAGGGCTTGGTCAGGTAGTCGTCGGCACCCAGCTTCAGCAGCGCCACCTTGTCGGCGGCGGTCGTGCGCGCCGACATCACGATGACGGGCATGTCGCCGCGGGCGCGCACGAGGCGCACCACGTCCTCGCCCGCCATGCCCGGCAGCATGAGATCGGTGATCACGAGGTCGAACGGCTCGGAGCCGGAAAGCAGCAGCCGTCCCTCGCTGCCCGAGAAGGCCTGCGTGCAAGCGAACCCGTTGCAGCGCAAATGCACCGCCACCACCTCGTTGATGTCGGCGTCGTCCTCGATGATCACTATGGATGCTGGCTCGCTCATAGGGGGTATTGTACCGCAAGGCGAACGCGGGAACCCGCATTTCGAGAGCCGCAAAAAAGAGAAGACTGGATCCTTTCGGAGCGCACATAAGTCACGGACATTGCCTTTTTCGGCCTTCTCCATGGCAGAGCAGCGCATAAGTCGGGAACTTTTCCATCATGGACGCGATGGCGATGTTGACGGAAAGCCCCGAAGCTCGCACCTATCGGAGAGCGCTCAAGCATCGCCTCGAAGAGGAAGGCAGTCGGTTGGTTGCAGAATGCAGCCAACTGAAAACGCAGTCTGCGGAAGACAATAGTTCTACCGCACCGACGCCGGCACCACCGAGCAGGTACTGCGCCTCGTCCGGT
>USJN01000299.1 GCA_900554945.1 uncultured Coriobacteriaceae bacterium
CCCATTAGGAGGTTGCTCATGGTTACCTATACGGAATTGTTCACATTCTGTCTGGTTGTGATAGCGGTTATCGAGCTTTCGTTACGCTTAAGAAAGTGAAGTAGCCGCCCCCGCTAAGACGGGAAACGGCTACTCCCACAAGCTCAAAACTTGCCAACGGGGTAGCTGCCGTAGCAGCGGCGAGCCACCTTGCACGCGTTCAGTATACCATCCTGGCCCGACGCTCGGCCGGACAATCCACCGTTAATCCTTCGGAAGCAAAAGCTGCGCGATCTGCACGGCATTAAGCGCTGCGCCCTTGCGAATCTGGTCGGCAACAACCCACATCGAAAGGCCATGGTCGACCGTGTCGTCGCGGCGAATGCGCCCCACGTAGGTGTCATTCGTGCCCGCGAGCAGGCCGGGCATCGGGTACACGTTGTTCGCAGGGTCGTCCATCACGGTGACACCGGGCGCTGCAGCGAGTGCCTCTCGGGCAGCCTCGGGCGTCACGTCAGCGGCGAACTCCACGTTCACGGACTCGCCATGGCAGCGCAGCACGGGAACGCGAACACAGGTAGCGGCAACCTTCACGCCCGCATCGCCCATGATCTTCTTCGTCTCGGCGGCCATCTTCCACTCTTCCTTCGTGGAGTCGTCGTCGAGGAACTTGTCGATGTGCGGGATGCAGTTGAAGGCGATGCGGTGCTGGAACGCTGACACCGTGAGCTCGTCGTCGGGCGTGCCACCCAGAAACTCGCGCGTCTGGTCGTAGAGCTCGGCCATGGCGGGTGCGCCGGCGCCGCTTGCCGCCTGATAGGTCGAAACGACAACGCGGGTGATTTTCGCCAGGTCATAGAGGGGCTTCAGGGCAACGACCATCTGGATGGTCGAGCAGTTCGGGTTGGCGATGACGCCTGAGTGCCACGACACGTCGCCCGGGTTCACCTCGGGAACCACCAGGGGCACGTCCTCGTCCATGCGGAATGCGCTCGAGTTGTCAATCATGACGGCACCCGCGGCAACCACGGCCTCGCGCATCGTCTTGGAAACATCGGAGCCCGCAGAGAACAGCGCGATGTCGACGCCATCGAACGACTCGGAGGTCATTTCCTGCACAGTGAGCTCACCTGCGGGAACGTCTCCGCAACCCTCGAAGGGGAGCTTCTTGCCCACCGAGCGCGCAGACGCGAGCGCGCGCACCTCGCTTGCAGGGAAGTTTAGGTCATGCAAGACCTTTAGGAACTCATTTCCCACAGCGCCCGTCGCACCGGCAACAGCAACAACCGGATGAGCAGGGATAACCTTCGTCCAAGCCATGTTTACCTCCCTATCGGCCCTTGTTCATCTTGGCGGCGATTTCTTCCGCCGAAAGCTGGGTTTCCACGAACACGCTGTCGGAATCCAGACCGAAGGCGGTGTGCAGGCACTGGACCGCTTGAGCGGCCTGCGCGGCATCGACCACCACGGACAGGCGAATCGGGCTCGTGGAGATAGCCAGAATGTTGATGTCGTTTTGGCCCAGCGTCTCGAACGCCTTCGCGGCAACGCCCGGCGAGGACTTCATGCCCGTGCCCACCAGGCTCACCTTCGCGATGTCCTCGTCGACGATGTAGGTGCGCGCGTTGATGGTCGGCACGATGCGCTCGACGGTCTCGCGGGCGCGCGGCAAATCGCCGCCCGGGCAGGTGAAGCTGATGTCAGTGATGCCCGACTCCGATACGTTCTGGATGATCATGTCGACGCTCACCTGGTTGGATGCCAGCGCGCTGAACAGCTTCGCCGCCACGCCCGACATATCGGGAACGCCGCGAATCGTAACCTTGACCTCGGACGTGTCGTGCGCAATGCCGGTGATTACCGCTTCCTCCATGTCGGGAGCCTCCTTGATATACGTGCCCTCGGCGTCGGAAAACGCCGAACGGGAATGGATGACGACGTTCCATTTGCGGGCGAACTCGACGGCGCGCATCTGGAGCACGCCGGCGCCCGCGCCAGCGAGTTCGAGCATGTCGTCGTAGGAAATCTGGTCGAGCTTCTTAGCGCGCGGGCACACGCGCGGATCGGCGGTGAAGACGCCTTCGACGTCGGAATAAATCTCGCACACATCGGCGTTGATTCCCCAGGCCACAGCCACTGCCGTCGTGTCGGAGCCGCCGCGACCGAGCGTGGTCATGTCATCGTTGTCGTCGATGCCCTGGAAACCCGCGATCACGGGGATGATGCCCTTGTCGACCGTCTCCATGATGCGGTCGGATCGCACGCTGACGATCTTCGCCTTGTTGTGCGTCCCGTCCGTGCGGATGCCCGCCTGGCGGCCCGTGAAGCTCATGGCGTGATAGCCCTGCGCCTCGAGTGCCATGGCCAGAAGCGTCATCGACACCTGCTCGCCGGTCGAGAGGAGGCGGTCAAGCTCGCGCGCTGGAGGGTTCGTGTTGAGCGCGTTTGCAAGTCCTACCAGCTCATCGGTCGTTTTTCCCATCGCAGAGACAACGGCGACCACATCGTCGCCCGCCTTCTTCTTGGCAATGAGCTTGTTCGCGACCATCTTAATACGCTCGGGCGACGCGACCGACGTCCCCCCGAATTTGCATACGACTAACGACATCTC
>USJN01000300.1 GCA_900554945.1 uncultured Coriobacteriaceae bacterium
ATATGCATGCAGGAGGGGCTTCCAACTTTTTCATGTCCTGCTCATATCGTCTTGCGCAGAAAATGGTGCGGTGCAGCGGGTTGAAATCGACTAGCCGCGAGCGTGCCGCTCGACATGGGACTGGCTTGGCTCTGCTGCTGATGTCGTTCAGGCAAACTTGCATTCACCGCATCATCGATAGTTGAGCGTCGATCCTCGGGGAGGGCAATCCCTCCCCGAGGGGGCTAAGGACGCTCTACTCCATGATGCCAAGCTGGAAGGCGCGCATGAGCACCATTGCCGCGCGCTCGCGTTTGACGGGCTCGCCAGGGCGCAGGTACTTGCCATCGGGCTCGTCATAGCCTGTGACAAGGCCCCTTCCGTGCGCCCACGCGAGGGCTCGGTACGACCACTCGCTCGCGTCGGCGCCGTCGACGAAAGCTGACAGGTCGCCTTCCGCTGCGGGATCGTTTAAGGAGGCATAGGTGCGCGCGATGATGGTCATCATCTGCTCGAAGGAGACGGGTTTGTCGGCGGCGAAGTCGAACGTGCCATCTGGCTGCTCAAAGCCGGTGATGATGCCTTCCCTGACTGCCCAGTTAGCGGCTGCGGTGTAGTACATTCCGCTGGCCGATCCCTCAATTCCCGTCGTGTCCACGGCTGTCGTGGGGTCGTACGTTGCATATTCGTCGGGACAGGCGTTGCGCCACAGGATTGTCGCAAATTGTGCGCGGGTGAGCGTGTCGCCTATGCCGAAAAGACCCGCTTGTGGACCGTCGGTGTAGCCAGTGATGAGGCCCTTGCTCGCGATGAAGGTCACCGCGTCACCGTACCATTCGCTGTAATCCACATCGGGGAATACAGGCACGTCGGGGGGATTGGGCGTGGGAGGAGTTACGGGTCCTGAACCCACGACGGTCAGGGTCAGGTTGAGCCGTTCGCTGTAGTTGTCGAACGACATGCCATCCTTATATGCGGCAATACGATACTTCGCGCTGCTGTTCACGGGAATCGGCCCGGTGTAGAGCTTTCGTGAGCCCTCCGGCTTGCACGGGCAGGTATCGTCGGTGGTGTAGTAGATGCTTGCGCCTTCCGTCGGCGTTGACAGAATAAGCATCGAGCCCATCGGCACCGTAGCGCTGTTCTCCTTCGGGGACGTGGGACCGAACGTGAAGGATGCTATTTCGGCGGTTGGCCTTGTGGGCTGACCCTCCTCCGAGGTTGTACGGACGTCGAGCGTCTTGGAGAGCGGCGTGCCGTCGGCGGAGATGACCAGTTGCGTAAGGCCAGGCAAATCTCCGGTTAAGAGGAAAGTCGCCTTACCCTCTGCGTCGGTTGTCAAGTGAATCTCGCGCGATCCGGTCTGGGCTCCCGAGAGCGTTGCGATGCTGTCGGAACCGATGGTGACGGTGACGCCCTGCATCTCGACGGGGGAGCCATCGGCATATGCCACGTTCACGACGACGTTGGCAGTCTCGCCGCTTTGCACGGATATCGCGTTTTCGTAGTTGGCGAACAACTTCGCAGGGTGCTTTGCGACGGTCAGATCCTGCGTCCATCCGGATTGCCCGCCGAGCATCTGACCGCTGTAGCTTTCTGCGCCCTGCAGGGTAAGCGTTATCGTCGCCCCCTCCTCGAGCGGCTCGCTCAAATAGATGGTCAGCATGTTTGCGAGCTCAACACCCTCAGGGGATGTCTCTACGCCCGACCAGGTGGTATCGCGGACCGCATCGCCCAAACCGTCGATACTCACCTTTGAGCTCGTCTTCATATACTGACTGAACTCAAGCTCCACTCGATCGGGGTAGGCTCGGACGGCGCTCGCTTCCGGCGCCGCAGTCGATACAAGAGGAATCTCGAGCCCTGTTCTGATGGGTAGGACTCTGAGCCATTCGGTCTGGGCGGCCGTATAGCCGTCCTTCGTGACGCGGACTTGGTAGTAGCCGGTGGGGACGTTCCATTGGAAGCAGCCGTCGGCGCGGGTCACCTGCGGGCTTACCTGCTCGTAATCGGCTGCGTTCCAAGGGGCGGCGCCCGTGCCCTGGGCATCGTCGGCGTGGTAGATAGTGGCCGTTGCGCCCTCGACGGTATTCGAGGCCACGCCCTCGTAGACGATTCCCGAAGGGTCGATGATGATCTTCGATCCGTAGAAGCGATCCCAGTCGATGAGGCTGCGAAGCCTTGCAATCTCTTCCTTCTCATCCTGAATCTTCTTCTTCGTGCTCTTGCAGACGCTTTCGCGGTAGGCCTTTGCCTCGAGGTACTCGTTCTTTGCTGCGTCCATCCAGGGCGCTCGGTATAGATGCACGCTCGTGGACGTGACGTCCAGCGCGACGAATCCCTTGTTCATCACGTCTGCAACCTTGCCGGTTCCTGCGGAGTAGCTGCTGATGGAGCAGGCGCTGGCAGCGGCATTGAGGAAGGAGGACCAGAGGTTCGTCTTGATATCGAACCAGTTGTGGTCGTCTTCCGCCTTCACGTAATCGCGGTACTTTTCGGCCGCGTCCCGCTCGGCGAAGAGCGCGTTGAGACAGCGGGTGCAGTCGCTGTCGCAGGGGTTGACCTGCTTGTAGTAGAGAATCCACGAGTTGATCTGCTCGATATCGGACTC
>USJN01000301.1 GCA_900554945.1 uncultured Coriobacteriaceae bacterium
CGCGAACACGAATGCGTCGTCAAGCACCACTCCGGCTCCTAAGCTGTCGTCTATATAGTCGAGGTTTTCGCTCCACAACGTAACATGCTCAAGGGGCAGCTTGTACCATTGCTGTATAAGGTTGTCGGAGGCGTTGGTTATGGTTACGGTGACCGCTATAAGCTCGCTGCCGTCGTATACCGGGCGGTACGTCCCTGCGTATTCGGGATACCATTCAGCGAAGCCCTTGGTCGTGATGGTTTTGATTTCGGACACGGATAGGTCGATGTCGGGGCATTCGTACTCCCATTCGCCGTTCTCTTTGTAGAAGTCTACCAATTCGGAAGGGGTGCGTTCCACCTCGTCCGGATGTCTGACGTAACGTTGGCCTTGCGTGATGTTCCTTAGCTTCATCGTTGATCCCGGATCGAAATCGACGATCTTAGATAACCCGTATCCGGTTTCAGAATAGAGCCCGTCGCCGATGCGGGGCTCGGGCTCGCGGGGATCCCCTGGGATGTAGCGTCCCACGAACCAGCCCATCACGAGGGCTACGACGATCAAGCAGACGGTTCCTGCGGCTATGCGGACGGTTCGCGTGTTCTTCATGACGGCCTCCTCCGGTCGGCGGCGATCGGGTCGGTTCCCGATTCGATTCGAGCCGAACCTACCATTGCGCAAGGCGAAGCTGCAACGGTGATTTAATTCACCCCTGCTTTGATCTGGGTCGCATGCTATTGTAGGATCCAGGTTGGGGGCGGCGGAACGCGCATGGTTTCGAGAAGGAAATCGGTATGACGGACATAATAGCAACGGCGGTGATCCTTGTCTGCGTCGGCGCGACGTTTTGCGCCACGTGCTATGCCATCGCACGTTTCGCGTACTTCGATCGGCGTGCGCGAGCGGATTTGCTTCTCGCGTTCTACTGCGTTGTCGTGTTCGCCGGTGCGGTGGTCGGGTGCCTCGCGTTCACCGAAGCGTACGGAAACGTCGTGTCTGCCGCCTTCGCAGCCCTTCTGTGCGGATGCTCGGCAGCGGTAGGCGCGCTTCTGCGGAAAACGTGGGCTCAGACCGATGAGCTGGAGCGGCGGCGCGTTGAGGATTTGCGGGGGCTCGTCGATCGCTACCGCACGGAGGAGGGCTCGATCGAGTCACGGTGCGCGCATGCGGCGCGGACGTTCGATCTGACGCGGCGCGAGGAGGAGGTTCTGGCGCTGCTGCTCAAAGGCTGCACCCGCTCCGAGATCGCGCGAGAGCTGTTCGTGTCGGGCGATACGGTGAAGACCCACATCCGCAATCTGTACCGCAAAACGGGCGTAACGGGAAAGGACGAGCTCGTTCAGGCGATAGGGGGAAAGGGCCTTGTTTAGGGCTTTCTCGCTCTCGGCACCTCATTGCAGAATAATTCATATCGCCTGATCGTATAGGCAAAATTGTCATCGTTTGAATAATTTTTTAGTGGCTCCAAATATTCCTTCAAACGCCATTGACTTGCCATCGCCCGTGGCGTATCTTAGCTAACTAAGTTTTCGTGTTTACGACAGGGGGACTGTCGAATAAGGGGTACAGTACGTATGAGCGAGCAAGACACGACGAGCACGCAGAGCCTTCCAGTAGATGATGCCAAACCAAATGCCACTCAACGCCAGACGGGCGGCGACAACGCTGCCGGCGATGTCGCGCAGGGCAATGGTTTCGGCGCGACTTCTGATCCGGCATCTGTCGACAACGCTTCCGATGCCGGGGCTTCAAACGCTTCGCATCCCATTTCCAACATAGCTGCCGACGCCGCCAAGAATACCGGCAAGATCCTCGGCATGTCCAAGCATGTATTCGCCGCGCTGGTGGCCGTTGTCGCCGTGGGCGCTGCCGTAGGGGTTGGCGTCGTGCTGACGCAGCAGCCTGCGCTGGAAGACTGGTACGACTCGAACGCCGCGCAAGGCCAGTTCGAGGGCAAGTCGAAGGAAGAGATCCAGGCGGCGCTTAACGAGGAAGTGGCGAAGGGCATGATGAACATCTCCATCGCGGCCTCCATCACGTTCCCCGACGGCGCATCCGAGGGGGAGGCGCGCATCGAGAACATCGCGGCGAACCCGATGGACCAGAAAGTGGTCATCACGCTGAAAGATTCGGGCGAGACGGTGTACGAGTCGGCTGCCATAGCGCCCGACCAGCATATTCAAACGATCAAGCTGACGAAGGATCTTGATCCCGGACAGTACGCCGCCGTGGCCACGTTCACCGGCTACGATCGCGAGACGCACAAGCAGACCGGCCAGGCGGCCGCTGAAATTGTTTTGAACGTCGAAGGCTAAGGGGCCTTCTGCAAAGAAGATGCGTAGAGCACATCTGGCAACGTAAGGGCACGTTAGAAAGGGAGTTATTATGAGCAAGCTTACGAATTTGAAAAAGGGCGTCGTCGGCGTTTGCGCAGCCACAATGCTAACGGGACTGTGCGCGGTTCCTGCGTTCGCAGAGAATGCAGCTAGCGCGGCCAATGGAGGCACTCTCTCTGGTGGAAAGGGAACGACGCAGGTCAGCATTCAAAGTCAAAATGATCAGATTTCCGCCACTGTTCCTTCTACGATCAAGTTGGTTGTTGGCTCTGAT
>USJN01000302.1 GCA_900554945.1 uncultured Coriobacteriaceae bacterium
GGTTCACCTGCAGTACTTCTACTCGTGCGCGAAGCGTCACATGGGAGATTACTCCGCCATCGCGTCGATGCTGCTTCAGTCCATGACCGGTAACATCGCCTGCCCCGGTGGATGCGAGACGGGCGCCTGCCTGCCCACCCCGGGCCGTGTTCCCGCCCCGCGTGCCGACTGGCATCGCGATCCGGGCAACTACAAGCCGCCCGTGCTGTTCAACAACAACTGCCTCACCGAGATCCTCGCTTGCCAGAAGGATTACTGGGAAGGCCGCATGAGCGAGTCCGAGTTTCGTCATCGCATCGGTTCTCCGACCAACGACTCTCCGCTGCCGAACATCCAGATGATCATCTTCGAGAACAACTACGGCAACAACCACTCCAATGTGAACAAGCGTTTCGCCGGTATGGCGTCTACCAAGTTCAACTGGGGTTTCCAGTGGCATCTGAACCAGCCCACCGCCGAACTCTGCGACATCATCCTGCCGGCGCCGATTTGGCAGCTCGAGGGCATGGACGAGTACATGTACGGCCATCAGCGCTTCGTGTCCGGCCCGAACGGCATGCGTAACTACTTCACCTTCTGCGGTCGCGGCCTGGACTTCCCGGGCGAGGTGCGCTCGAAGGAATGGGTCTGGACCGAAATCGCCAAGCGCCTCGGCGTGGCCGACAAGTACAATCCCCGCATGCTCGACGTCGACGTCGATCACTGGGTGGACGCTCAGGAGGCCGTGTACAAGGAGGCCTTCGAGAACTGGGCGAACAACGAGACGATTATGGCCTATCTCGGCTACGAGAAGCGTCCGACCTGGGAAGAGTTCAACGCGCATCCGGTCATCCGCACCGAAATCGACTCGCCGTACTACCCGTTCAGGACCAGGATCGAGCGCGGTGAGAGCCCGTTCGAGACCCCGAGCGGCAAGATCGAGTTCTCGTCGAACTACGTGAAGACCCACGACATGACCGAGTCCCGTTGGCGCGGCCAGATCGAGCCGATGCCCGTGTGGAGCCCGAGCTATGTCGAAGGCGACATCGGATCCGCTTCCAACGACGGCTTCTACAACCCGAAGGTCAAGAAGTACCCGCTGTCGATGGTGTCCCCGGTTTCGATTTACCGCCAGCATTCCAGCAACGACAACAACCCGTTCATGCGCGAGGACTGCTATCGCCACGCGGTGTGGATCTCCGGCGTCGACGCGCAGGCGCGCGGCATCAAGGACGGCGACATCTGCCGTGTCTACAGCGACCGCGGCGAGGTGGAGCTCACGGCCTACGTCACGAACCGCATGATGCCCGGCACCGCGGCCGTGCACCACGGCGCGTGGTTCCAGACCGACGGCACGCCGGCCGAATGCAACACGTTCGGCGAAGACCTTCGCGGCACCCCGAACATCCTGCTTGACGACGGGCATCTGCCCCACATCCTGGGCGCGCTCATCACTGCGGGCCTGGTGGAAGTCGAGAAGCTTCGCGATGGCGACGCCGAAGGTTTCGGCAACGAGGCTGAGCGCGGCGGCATGCGCGGCGCAAGCGTGGCACTGAATTATCGCCGCTCGCTCGGTGAGGGGAAGGAATAAGACGATGACCCAGTATGGTTTCATGTTCGATATGAACCGATGCTACGCCTGCCAGGCGTGCAGCATCGCTTGCAAGGATTGGCACGGCATCGAGCCGGGTGCCGAGAAGTACATGACGGTGTACGAATGGGAAGAGGGAACGTTCCCCAACATCCGCCTGCATTCGCTCGCGTTCCCGTGCGCGCACTGCGAGGACCCGGCATGCGTGAAGGTGTGCGATTCCGGTGCCCTCTACAAAGAGGATGAATTCGGCGCGGTCTTGGTTGACCAGGACAAATGCACCGGTTGCCGCAAATGCTACGACGCGTGCCCCTACGGCGCGCCGCGCTTCGCGACCGACGAGCCCACCTGCAAGATGAGCAAGTGCGACATGTGCATTGACCGCTTGGCCGATGGCAAGCAGCCCGCCTGCACCCAGAGCTGTCCGCTGCGCGCTTTCGACTTCGGCCCGATCGACGAGCTCGTGGAAAAGTACGGCGACGTGCGCTACTGCGAGGGCATGCCCTCTCCCGATGCGACCAAGCCCTCCTTCATCATCTGGAACCCGCGCGAGAAGACCCCGCTCATCCCGTACGACGCCGATGAGGCTATCCGCCTGAATCAACAGCGCGGTGATTTGGGCACGATGTTCGAAAGCCCCGAGGATCTCACGACCTTCGACGAGGGCACCATCCGCCGCAACGAGCTCCAGATGAAGCACGACTCCGTCGTCGAGCTCATGCGCGCCACCCGCAACGACATGGCGTAAGCGCCCGACCTCCCGCAGGCCGGGAACCTCCGGCCTGCGGGAGGGCTTTAAGCCGTTCGCGATATTCCGCCCGATCGATCAAGGGGACTCGGGCGGGCATTCTCGAATGCACGTCGCTGCATCAGAACCTTCCCGTACCGCCAACGCGGGAGTCTCTTTTGCAGCGGCATTGCAGATAATCAACCTGCTTTACGAAAGGGGAAAGCACTATGGAGTGGATTGGAGTTATCGGCATCATCGTCGGTCTCGTCTTCTTCGTC
>USJN01000303.1 GCA_900554945.1 uncultured Coriobacteriaceae bacterium
AGGAGAGGAGTGCGTCAAAGCCCCGCTTGATACGAAATCAATTCCCAAATCGACGATGGAGCTTACATTCGTTGCGTCAATATTGCCCGAGCATTCCGTTTGAGCTTTACCATCGATGAGTGCTATGGCGGCGGCCATGGTGTTGTGGTCCATGTTGTCGAGCATGATGATGTCCGCGGCCGCATCCACTGCTTCGCGCACCTGATCGAGCGTTTCGCATTCAACCTCGATTTTGCGTACGAATGGAGCATAGGCGCGAGCTGCCTCGATAGCTGGGCGAATGCCGCCAGCTGCAGCGATATGGTTGTCCTTGAGCATCACGCCGTCGGAGAGGTTATATCGGTGATTGTGCCCACCACCGCATCGCACAGCCTCTTTCTCGAACACGCGCATGTTCGGGGTGGTTTTGCGCGTGTCGACGAGCGTGGTCCCGCTGCCTTCAAGAAGCGCGGCAAGCTTTCTCGTGTAAGTGGCGATGCCGCTCATGCGCTGAAGGTAGTTGAGTGCCACGCGTTCGCCCGACAGGAGCGCACGAACGTCTCCGAATATAGTTGCTAGCTTTTGGCCTGCGACGATATCGCTACCTTCTTCTGCGTATCGTTCGACTTTGCTTTCGGGATCGAGAATGGCGAACGTCCGCTCGAACACGTCGAGGCCGCAGAGCACTCCGTCGGCCTTCGCGATGAGGTCGACGGCGGCAGGGTGCGCTTCAGGCATGATAGCGGCAGTCGACACGTCCTCGTTGGTAATGTCCTCGGCCAAGGCGGCTCGAATGAGCGGCTCGGCGACGGTAGTCAGTGTGATGGGGTTCATGCGCACACGGCCTCCTTCGTCATGCAAAATTCCTCATAAGCTTTCGCCTCGGCGCCAATCGGATGCTCGCTGTACGTTTGCGGAAAGGGCGAGGGGAGGCTTTCCTTTCGGGCGATATCCCATGCTGCGCGCTGTGCAAACACGAGCGATTCGAGTAGGGAGTTGCTCGCGAGACGGTTTTTGCCATGCACGCCGTTGCAGCTGGTCTCGCCAACGGCGTAGAGCGAAGGCATGGTGGTAGCGCTGTGCCGATCGACATGCACTCCTCCCATGAAGTAATGCTGTGCGGGAACGACGGGAATCGGTTCTTGCGTTATGTCGTAGCCTTCCGTGAGGCAGTGTTCGTAAATATGATTGAAATGGCCCATGATTTCGTTTTTCGGAACATTGGTAAAGGAGAGCCGCACGTAGTCGGAACCTTCTTTAGCCATTTGCTGTTCGATAGCTGCACTCACTACATCGCGCGGTTGAAGCTCGTCAGTGAATCGCTTTCCTCGTGCATCCAGCAACACAGCTCCTTCGCCACGGCAGGATTCCGAGATAAGGAATGCGCGTCCGGGTTTGGAAGTATAGAGCGATGTGGGGTGAATCTGTACGTAATCGGTATGTTCGAGTGCTATGCCATGAGCTTGTGCAATACGTAGCGCGTCTCCGGTGAGGCAGGGGAAGTTGGTGGATCGCTCGTACATCCCGCCGATACCCCCGCATGCCCAAACAGTGGCGTTTGCGGAGATGGATACCGTCCGCCCATCGTCGCTGTGCGCGACAACACCTCGACAGCGCTCGCGAGCGTTCTTCTCTCGAGATATCTGGCGAACACCTCGACTGCTTCGGATGCCAACAACCTCTTCCGTGAGAATGTCGTCCATGCAGGTATTTTCGAGGATGCGCACGTTCGCTAATTGCTTTACTGCTGCCAAAAGCTTCGTTGTGATTTCGGCGCCGGTGGTGTCTTGGTGGTAACAGATGCGCGCGCGGCTGTGAGCGCCTTCGCGAGTGTAGCGCAACGTCCCGTCATCGTTTCGGGCGAAGTTAACGCCAAAGTTCATTAAATTGTCGATAACGCTGCGACTCGCGCGAATCATAAGGTCCACGCTTTCGCGACGGTTCTCGAAATGGCCTGCTCGCAAGGTATCTTCGAAGAATGACGCGTAATCGTTGGCGTCATGCTGCACGCAGATGCCGCCTTGAGCCAACATGGAGTCGCATTCATCGAGTGTGGTTTTCGCCAACATGATGACGGACAGCTCGCGCGGAAGGTTGAGCGCACAGTACAGGCCCGCAACGCCGCAACCGACGATGACCACGTCGCAGTAGAGATGTTCGATTCGTTCGTCCATGTTGCCCTACTTTGCTGCGTATTCAAGCATGCGCTCAAGCGTCAGGCGTGCAGCGGGGGCGAAGTTCTCGTCGACGTGCACCTCGTAGGGCTTCGGATTGCGCAGACAGGCTGCAAGTTTCGGCAGCGTGACCAGATCCATGTTCTCGCAGCGGGGGGTCGTGGTGGGGAAGTGGAAACGCTTATCGGTGCCAGCGTTTCGACGGGTGAGCTCGCGCAAGATTCCCACGACGGTGCAGACGATGAAGTCTTTTGCGTCGGAAGCGGTTGCGTGTTCGATCATGCCTTTTGTGGAGCCGATGAAATCTGCCTCGGCTAGCACATCCGCTGGGCATTCGGGATGCGCCATGACTACGGCGTCGGGATAGGCTTCTTCAAGATCGATGACCTGCTTCCGGCTGATGGTCATGTGTCGTGG
>USJN01000304.1 GCA_900554945.1 uncultured Coriobacteriaceae bacterium
GCCTACCTGTAAGGAGGCTCACTTATGGCTTACAACTCGAAATCACCTTGGGTCATCCACTACGATGCCTCAAGCTGCAACGGCTGCGACATCGAGGTGCTCGCGGCGCTCTGCCCGGGCTTCGACGTCGAGCGCTTCGGCATCATCAACACCGGCAACCCCAAGCATGCCGACATCTTCCTCGTCACCGGCAGCGTGAACGAGCAGAACATCAAGGTTGTCCAGGAGATTTACGACCAGATGCTCGAGCCGAAGGCGGTCGTTGCCTGCGGCATCTGCGCGTGCTCAGGCGGTGTTTTCCACGACTGCTACAACGTGCTCGGAGGCGTTGACAAGGCAATTCCTGTCGACGTGTACGTGCCGGGCTGCGCCGTCCGCCCCGAGGCGATCATCGACGGCGTCGTGCAGGCGATTGGCATCCTCGACGAGAAGGCGAAGGCTATGGCGCAACAGAAGAAGGGAGCGTAGGACCTATGGAATTCTCCTCTGAGTTCATTCCGCTCAAGCTGGCCGACGTGCCGGCGCTTTCCGACCGCATGAAAAGCGAGCAAGCGCGCTTCGTGCAGATCCTCGCGGTGAACACCGACGTGGGCGTCGATCTGGTCTACTCGTTCATGAAAGACGATGGCGCACTTAGCAATTACGAGGTCAAGGGCGTGAAGAAGACCGACGTGGTGCCCTCCATCACCGGCAACTTCCTTGCAGCCTTCGTGTTCGAGAACGAAATCCATGACCTGTTCGGCGTGACGATCGAGGGCATCGCCATCGATTTCGGCGGCAAGTTCTACCAGCTTGCGCAATCCGAGCCGATGACTATCATCTCGCCTGCTCAAAAGGCTGCTCGTGAGAAGGCTGCCAAGGCTGCGGAAGCTAAGCGCGCCCGCGCTGCGAAGGTGGCCGAGACCGAGTACGCCGCCGAGCACCCCGATGCCATGAAGCAGATGAAGCCGAAGGTTTCGGGTATCGACCCTGCGCAGATGGCCGACTTCGAGGAACGCTTTGCGGGCACCGACCCCGAGAAGCTTGCGCGCATCAAGGCGGCGTTCGCGGCGAAGGCGGCAAAGGCCGCCGAGGCGGAGCAGTCCCGCGAGAACAAACGCGTCACCCGTGCGGCGGAGCTCGAGAACCTCGATCCCGAGAAGGCCGCTAAGGTCCGCGCGGCCCTCGAGCGCAAGAAGAAGGCCGCCGAGGCGAAGCGCGCCGTGGGCTCCACCAACGTCGAGCGCGACGCCGAAATCGAGGCCAAGCTCGCACAGCTCGACCCCGAGCGTGCGGCTAAGGTCCGTGCTGCCCTCGATGCGAAGGCACGCCAGGAAACCGCCGAGCGTGCGGCGAATACCGGAAAGGATGGTGAATAGCGATGGGCAAGGCAACCGTCATCCCCTTCGGTCCGCAGCATCCCGTGCTGCCCGAGCCGCTTCACCTCGACCTTGTTGTTGAGGACGAGAAGGTGCTCGAGGCGATTCCCCAAATCGGTTTCGTCCATCGCGGCCTCGAGAAACTCGTCGAGACCCGCGATTACAACCAGTTCATCTTCATCGCTGAGCGCATCTGCGGCATCTGCGCGTTCGGCCACTCCATGGGCTACGCCGAAACGGTCGAGAGCCTTATGGGCGTCGAGATTCCCAAGCGCGCCGAGTATTTGCGCGTCATTTGGCACGAGCTCTCGCGTATCCACTCGCATATCCTGTGGCTCGGCCTTGCCGCCGACGCCTTCGGCTTCGAGAGCCTGTTCATGCATTGCTGGCGTCTGCGCGAGCGCGTGCTCGATATCTTCGAGAAGACGACGGGAGGCCGTGTCATCTTCTCGGTCGTGAAGGTCGGCGGCGTCGTGCGCGACATCGATGCGGCGCAGTTTGCCGAGATCAAGCGTGTGCTCGAGGGTATCAAGGACGACTATCGCCAGATTATGAACGCCTTCCTGAAAGATTCGTCGGTCAAGAACCGCACCGTCGGGGTGGGCCATGTGAGCCATGAGGACGCTCTCGCGCTTTCTATGGTGGGTCCTTTCGCCCGCGCTTCCAACGTGAACTACGATGTGCGCATGCTCGGCCGCGGCGGCTACGCGGAGCTCGCCGACTTCCGTCCTATCCTTGACGACCAGGGCGATTGTTATGCTCGTTGCAAGGTTCGCGCGCTTGAGGTGCTGCAGTCGATCGAGATCATCGAGGAGATGATCTCCAAGATTCCCGAGGGCGACATCTCGGTTGCCGTGAAGGGGTCTCCCGTTGCCGGATCCGAGGCGTCCAACGTCGTCGAACAGCCGCGCGGCGAGTGCTACTACTACGCTCGCGGCAACGGCACGAAGAACCTCGAGCGTATGCGCATGCGCACTCCGACCTCGCAAAACCTTGCGGGAATGACCGCAGCGCTCAAGGGCTGCGATCTGGCTGACGTGAACAACATCATCCTCACCATCGACCCCTGCATCAGCTGCACGGAAAGGTAGAAGAACATGGGTGGATTCAAACTGGGAAAGATGACGCTCGGCTCGCTGTTCAAAAAGCCCGAGACCGTGCTGTATCCTGTGGAGAAAAAGGAAACCCCCGCAGGAC
>USJN01000305.1 GCA_900554945.1 uncultured Coriobacteriaceae bacterium
GCTCGATGCATAGTTTGCGACGTGAGATGTATTACAGCTCGATGCGACCGAACTTCGCGAGCAGTTCGGAGGCGGCGGCGCAGGAGGGGCAATTGCAATACTTGGCGCCCGCTTCCTTGCGCGCGAGCTGCGCTTCGAGCATTTTGGCGGCGACCTCTTCGCCCATCATTTCCTTCGCCGGGCCCTGGGCGAACGCGATAACGCCATCGATCGTGGTGGGACGCCCCTCAAGGAAGTCGAGCAGCTTGGTGGTCGCAGCCTCAACCGCAGCGTCGCTGCTATCGGCGGCAACAGCATCTTTCCAGGCAGCAGCCGCGTCCTTGGTTTCCTGCTTGCTCGTGTCGGCAGTGGCGAGGATGCCCGCGCGCTCGGCAACGTAATCGAACAGTTCCTTCTCCATGATGAACCTCCTTGGTTGCGCGTATATTCCTGCAGACATTATAGGGCGCCGTCAACGCAATCAAGTGGTCATCCCGAGAAAACCGAAGGCGGGCATGCCGTCGAGAGCCTTCGGAAACCGCCAAAAGCCCTTTCCCGAACAGCTCGCCTCGCCTTGCACTATTCCCCTTTCACCTTGTCGGTCATGTAAAGCCCGACGCGAACCTGATTCCAGGTTTCAGCCTTCTTGTCCACCTTAAGAATGCGGCACTCAAGCACGTCGCCATGACCGAAGCGTAACAACTGGGCTGCAAGGTCGTTCTGATCGCGGGGAATGTAGCCGAGCTTCACGTCCTTGCGATAGATGGCGACGGCGTTGGGATCCGCCGGATTGTGCGGCTCCGCGACAAGGCGCAGCTTCTTGCCCGGCTTGAGCTTGGAAATCACCTTTGCGCCATCCCAGTAACGCATACCAGCAACGTTGAAATCCGCGACGTAGCGAGAACTCGAGCTCATAATCGAAGCCATCCTTCCTTCTCCTTTTCTGCCCTTTTCAATGTAGTTGCCATTCTATCGGGCCGACAAAATATGCCTGTCCTTGCTATGGGACACTCTTCTTCCCATCTGCTACAATGAGGAAGCATATCGTTATTGCGCCCCTCGAGAAAGCGACTGCCATGGCGTACAACAGCAAGGCGAAGCTCAAAGTTCTCTATCTCTGGAAGATCCTTCAGGAGGAAACCGACGCCGAGCACGGCCTTTCCATGACGCAGATTCTCGAGCGGCTCGATTCATACGGGATATCCGCCGAGCGCAAAAGCATCTACGACGACATCAAGACGCTGCGCGATTTCGACATCGACATCAAAACCTATCAGCGCAACCCCGTGGAATATGCCATCGAGCGACGCGATTTCACCCTCGAAGAGCTCATGCTCATGGTCGACGCCGTTCAATCATGCCGCGCCATCACCGAGAGGCAGGCGCGCATGCTCATCACCAACATCAAACAACTCGCCACCAACCGCGAGCAGGCGCTTCTCGACCGCCGCATCCACGTCGAAGGACGCATCAAGTCGAAAAGCGAAAGCGTGCTCTCGACCGTCGACGCCATCCACGAGGCTCTTCGCCTGCGCTGCAAAGTGGCGTTCGCCTACCGCAAGATCGGCGCAGACGGCAAGCCCCACGAAACGCGCGAGGGCAAGCGCCACGAGGTGACTCCCGTCGCCATCTCCTATGACGACGGGTTCTACTACCTGACCGCATGGAACGACCACCACGCCAACCTCACCGAGTACCGGCTCGACCGCATGGCGAAGGTGAGCGTCGAGCGCGATATGCCCGCCACCCGCAACGAAGAGATCGCCAATTACGCCTTCGACCAGGGAAAAGCCATCATGTTCGGGCGGTTTAACGGCGAGGAGGTCGTCTGCGAGCTGACCGTCGACCCCGACAAGGTCGAGATCATCACTGACCGCTTCGGCAAGGGCGCAACCTTCCTCCCCTTCGACGGGCAGCAGGTACGGGCGCGGGTGAAGGTGTGCAAGAGCCAGCAATTCTTCGGCTGGGTAGCGAGCATGGGCCGCGCCGTGAGCATCGCGGCCCCGCAGAGCCTCGTTGAGGAATACCGCGATTACCTGCACTTTCTCCTCGAAGAATAAGCGCCTGCCGCCAACATGTCGAGCTCGCGAACAGCGGCTTGAACCGTGCCGCCCTCAAGCGATAAACGGATACTGTACCCTTCCAACTCGATGACGTATTCATCTTTTGCTGTGCGGAAAGCCCGACAAGCTCGCTGGCCGAACGCGCAAGAGAGGGGTCCCGCAACGACCCACGCGGGACAGCAGTCTTCGGCGTCGCGCCGCAAACTGGCAGGCGGAAGCGAGGTGTCCACCGCTCCCGCGCAGACGGCAAGCTTGCCGTCCAGCGCCCGATACGCCACGAGATCCCCTTCGGAGAAACGCAGGACGAAAGGCGCATCGGAAATCGGCGCGTCAGCGTAGAAATCCCAGGCTATAAACGCGTCGGCCAAATAATCGCCCAAAGGAAAAGCTTCGAGAGAAGATGACGCGTCAAGCATCCACGACGCTTTGAGCTCGCACGTCTCACCCGGCGCCCCTATCGCGCACGCCGCATCAGGCACGGCGGGCTCGTCCGACACCCC
>USJN01000306.1 GCA_900554945.1 uncultured Coriobacteriaceae bacterium
GTCGGCAGAAGGGCTTACGCGCCTGGATGGGACACCTTGGCCCGAAGATGCACGCTGCCTCCCTTTTCAGGGCCGTGTGGCGCAAAAAATGAATGTGAATTCCTTGTATAATTTCACGTTAAGGAAACCCAGCACGCCACGCCTTAGACGCGCCGACATTCGGCGGAAAGGCGTCATGAAAGGGGGACGCATGGAAAACGCGATCACGAGAAGAGACGCACTCAAGCTCGGAGCCGCCGCGACGACGGTCATTGTGTCGGGAGGCGCACTGACCATGTTCGCAGGTTGCGAGGCGAATAGCACGGCGGACTCCCCCCGCCATGCCGCGCCCGCCCCAAGCGAAACAAGCTTTCACGTGGAAGACGGGAAGTGGTTTTCCGGCTGGACGGAGGAAACCAAGCAGGGAATCGCGTTCACCGGCTCGAAGCTCGGCATCGTCCCGAGCGGCGACGGCGAAACGCTCGCCATCGCCTACTGCGACGCCGACGGTGTGAAGCAGGTCATGCAAATCGGGCCCGCGAACGTGCCCGTGCGCGTGCACGGCGACATCGAGATGCTCGCCGCAGACGACATCGCGTCCCGCTATGTGATTTTAATCGATGAGGACGCTACGATCGATGCGCTATTCTTGGGCGGCATCGACCGCGCGGAAGTCTCGGGCAGCATCGCCTCGCTTATCGTCGTAGGAAAAGCCGATGCTGAGCTTCGCTCCGAATCATCGGTGCAATCGGTGATCATGGGCGACAGCCGCGCGGACGTGCACGTAGACGCAGGCGCACTCGTGAGCGAGGTGTACGCGCCCTACGCAGAGCAGGTCGAATTCGAATCTGTCCCCTGCGCCGTTCGCACCGTCGACGCCGATTACGCATCGCAGGCGAACAAGGCCTTCGTGCAGGTGCTGACAGGCCAGGGAACCGAAGACGAACGCACCTTCGTTTTGGACCTTTGCGCAGACCTTGAGCTTCCCCCCGTCGTTGTCGAGACGGCAGATGCTGCGAAGACGAGCGCCGCCGCCTTCCCTATTTCGTTAGGTCCCGAAAAGGCATATGCGGACGAAGCCGACGCGGCAAACGCGGATTCCGCTAAGGGCAGCCAGGAGGACACCGCCACCGACAGCGATGCCGATATCACCTTCTCCGACAAGCCCGAGCCCACAAGCGACGACCCCGAATGGAGCCGCCTTGAGGACTTCCAACCCGACCCCGACACCCCCATCGACGAGAACTGCATCGAGCTTCCCACCGATGATGAGCTAGCGGCCGCGAACCAAGGCGCCGAAAACGACATCCCCTTCGTCCAGGGCGACATCGACACCATCTTGAAAGGCGTTGCCAACCTCACGCTCAACAAGACCGTCACCTACGCCACGAACACACTCCTATCTGCGATTTTCGGCTCGAACAACGGCGTCGAGCGCGCCCTTGGCGAGATCAGTGCTCGCCTCGACAACATCGAGCGGGAAATCCAAGCCGTGTACACGGCGATTCAGGAAGCTGAGCTCTGCTCGATAATCAACGAACTGATCAAAACGTATTTCCGCAACACGACCGATTTGGTGGATTTCATCGAGAAGTTCAACCGCGATTACATGAAGGATTTCCAGGAGGGAACCGACGACTACATCGCCGCGCGCAAACGGGTCGCCATGTACCTTGCGACGGCAAGCTCCGCCGATAACCCCAAGCTTACCGTCGACGGGAAGACCGTCGACGCCTACGCCATCGATTACTGCAGCGCGCTTTTGGCGGAGCAGGTCGGTGTCGCACTGAACCCGCTCGAGGCATACTTCAAGTTATCCCTGCTCAAAAGCCCTTGGGAGCAAAATACCATTGCGGGTCGAGTAGGCTTTCAGGATGAGGTTGTCAACAAGTTCGGGCTTTTGTGCGGATACGCAGCCTTCGCACTGAGGGGATACATGGACTATCTTGCCGATGATGTCACGCTATCCGACGAGCAGAGAAAAGTCGAGCTTAGTCAATGTATCGCAAGCTGGGAACAGCTCTTCGGAACCGACTCAGCGAACGAGATCGCCAACGATTACGAGGTGACAAACGAGTTCAGCCGCATTCGCGCAACAAGGGACAACGCAAGCATCAGCGAGGAAGGCTACGCCGCGCGCGCGTCCCGTCTGATCGAGAGCTACAAGGTGGTTCCGCATGCGGATAAGTGGCGTCACTTCATGGTGCCCGGCAAGGAAGTCACACTCATGACGCAAGCAGCCGTCCTCAAGGTGAACAAGAGCACGGGCGCAAACCAGCCGCAGCTCACCGTGAGCAGCGATGCCCATCTTGTGGCGGATATCGACAGTTTCCGAAAGATCTACGACTACTACGGCGGGAGAAAGACACTGCATCAGATACTCTTCTCGCAGGACGAGGCCAGCATCGCGCTCCCTGACGCTGGCAAGAAGGAAGACTACAGCTTCTCAGTCTCCGGCGTCGAGCCTAAGGCAGACCGCTACATCAAGTCGAAGGGCGCCATCGAGCACAGCCAGTACTACACGCCCGTTGTCTCGGGAAAGATGAAGCTCAGCCAGAGG
>USJN01000307.1 GCA_900554945.1 uncultured Coriobacteriaceae bacterium
CGGTCGTAGAGGTCCATCGAAGTCTTCTTCACCATGCCGTGCTCGGTGGCGAACATGAGATATTCGTCCTCTGGGAAGTCCTTCGTCGCGATGACGGCGGAAATCGTCTCGCCCTTCTGCAGCGGCAGCAGGTTCACGATAGCGGTGCCGCGTGCGTGGCGCGATGCCTCGGGAAGCTCGTACACCTTCAGGCGATACACCTTGCCCGCGGTCGAGAAGAACAGCATATAGGAATGCGTCGAGGCGACGAACAGGTGCTCAACGTAGTCGTTGTCCTTCAGGCTCACGCCCTGCATGCCCTTGCCGCCACGTTTTTGCTGGCGATAGGTGGTCACGGGAAGGCGCTTCACATAGCCCGCCTTCGTCATGGTGACGACCACGTTCTCTTCGGCAATCAGATCCTCGACGTCGAAGTCCTTCGCGTCGCTTGAAAGCTGTGTCTTGCGCGGGGTGCCGAACTTCTTCTTGATCTCCTGCAGCTCGTCTTTGATGATCTGCTTGAGCAGGCCCTCGTCCTCGAGCACGCGCTTGTAGTACGCGATCTTCTCGCGAAGGTCGGCTAACTCCTGCTCGATCTTCTCGCGCTCCAAGCCGGTCAGGCGGCGCAGGCGCATCTCCAGGATGGCGTCGGTCTGCTTCTTGGAGAGCCCGAAACGCTCGGTCAGGCGCGCGCCCGCCTCTTTGTCGGTCTGGGACGAGCGAATGATGTGAATGACCTCGTCGATATTGTCGAGCGCGATGATGTAGCCATCGAGGATATGTGCACGCTCTTCGGCCTTCATGAGCTCGAAGCGCGTCCTGCGCTCGATGACTCCCTTCTGATGCTCGATGTAATAGAAGAGCATCTCCTTCAAGGAAAGCACGCGGGGCACGCCGTCGACGAGCGCCAGCATGATCACGCCGAAACCCACCTGCAGCTGCGTGTGCTTGTACAGCTTGTTCAGCACGACCTGAGGCAGCGCATTCTGCTTCAAATCGATAACGATGTCGATGCCATGGCGGTCAGCAGCGTCGTGAATGTTGGAAATCTCAGGCAGCTTCTTGTCGCGCACGAGCTCGCCGAGCTTCTCGAGCAGACGCTTGCGGTTCACCTGGTAGGGAATCTCGCTGACCACGATCGACGATTTGCCATTCTTGCGATCCTCGATCGTGCATTTCGCACGAACGGTGAGTGAGCCGCGACCCGTCTCATACGCATCGAGAATGCCCTTCTTCCCCATGATGATGCCGCCGGTGGGGAAATCGGGTCCGGGGAGCGCGGTCATGAGCTCCTCGGTCGTGATATCGGGGTTGTCGAGCATCATGCAGGTCGCGTCGATTGTCTCGCCGAGGTTGTGCGGCGGGATGTTCGTCGCCATGCCGACAGCGATGCCGTTCGAGCCGTTGACCAGCAGGTTCGGGAAGCGCGCGGGAAGAACCTTCGGCTCCTCGAGGCTCTCATCGTAGTTCGGCTGGAAATCGACCGTCTCCTTGTCGAGGTCGCGCAGAAGTTCCATCGCGGCCTTGTCGAGGCGCGCCTCGGTGTAGCGCATTGCTGCTGCGGAGTCACCGTCGATCGAACCGAAGTTGCCATGGCCGTCAACTAAGGGCACGCGCATCGAGAAGGGCTGCGCAAGACGCACCATCGTGTCATACACTGCGTAGTCGCCGTGTGGATGGTACTTGCCGATGACGTCGCCGACGGTACGCGCCGACTTCATATGCGGGCGGTTCGGCGTATAACCGGACTCGTTCATCGCATAGAGGATGCGGCGATGAACGGGCTTCAAGCCGTCGCGCACATCGGGAAGCGCTCGCGAGACGATAACGCTCATAGAATATTCCAGGAACGACGCCTGCATCTCTTTGCCCAGGTAGGCACTGCGAACAGTCGTGCCTTCGCCACCGTTTGCGCCCTCGATGATCTCTCCGTGGGCGGTCGGCATGTCGACGAGCATCGACTGCGCGAGCTGCTCTTCGGATACTGCAGAGCCGACGGCGGGAGTGGCGGAATCTTCCTGCGATTCCTCTTCCCCTTCCTCGGTCTCAGCGTCCTGCTCGGCACGGGAAAGCATCTCGTTGAACGCGTCGTCGCGCTCGGGCTGCTCCCCTTCCGGCGGGGTCATGTCGTTATTTTCTGCCATTAGAATCCTTTCGAGATTTCAGGCTCAATCACCGTAAGGCACGATGCCTTAAATATCAAGGAAGCGAACGTCACGGGCGTGCTTCTGGATGAACTCTTTGCGCGGCTCAACCTGATCGCCCATAAGCTCACTTACCGTGCGCTCGGCTTCGGCGGCGTCGTCGATATTGACCTGCAGAAGCGTGCGCGTCTCGGGCTCCATCGTGGTCTCCCACAGCTGCTCGGGATCCATCTCGCCGAGGCCCTTGTAGCGCTGGACGTCAAACTTTTCCGAACCACCCATCTCAGCGAGCGTCTCCGAAAGCGCGTTCTCGTCGTAGATGTAGCGCTCGATCTTCGTAGAACGCGAGTTTTTCTTCTTCACGCCGAAAATCGGCGGGCAGGCAATGTAGACGTAACC
>USJN01000308.1 GCA_900554945.1 uncultured Coriobacteriaceae bacterium
GGTGCGAAGCGGCCTTCCATTGAGCTCGGCGCTTGAAAACGGCGTGCGAGCGTGCCTCGGTGCGCTCGATGCTCTCCATGAGGAAGGGGCCTGAACGCGCTGTAACGTTCCTTTCGGGTTGAAGCCATCGCAGCGTGGAAGAAGGCCTGCGGAAGCCGGATGCCGCTTCGCCCGTCTGCTGCCCGTGTTTAACAGGAAAGCCCTTAGCGGAGTCACAAAAGTCACCGCTGTGAAGAGGGATCCGGGCTCTGAAGCGCCCAGGGATGGCATTCGGCATCCTTCCGATCTTGCATGTCGCGCGTTTGCGCAGGTCAGTGATCGCGACGGCGGCGGTTTCCCTTGCATCGAGCTTCACAGCGGTGACTTTTGTGAGTCGGTGTCCGATTCCGCTGCTGAAACGACGTTGGGCTCGCTTGGCGGTGCTCGATTCCGCTGCTGAAGCGAGGTCAGGATCGCACGGCGGCGCGCAACGGCCGATCCGGC
Source organism: uncultured Coriobacteriaceae bacterium (assembly GCA_900554945.1). Lineage (GTDB taxonomy): Bacteria > Actinomycetota > Coriobacteriia > Coriobacteriales > Eggerthellaceae > Ellagibacter. The sequence goes on from USJN01000308.1 coordinate 484, forward strand.
GGGTTGCGTCGGCGCCTGCCGAGACGATTGCCGGGGGAGGGCGGCCTTTGGGCTCGATTCCGCTCAGGTACGTTGCGGACCCTCGTTCGACGTTTTCTCGTCTCTACCGTTCGCTCCCTTCCGAATGCCGCTCGCGAACGTCCTCTGTTCCGTAATTGTTACCCATGGTGCACCAATCGAGGAAACAGTACCGTTCGTGTAAACAGTTGGCAACGAGGACGGCGGTTCGACGCGCAAGGGTGTATCTTCATGGCAACGGCCTTAGGGGCCGCGCAGCGGGCATGCGATGCGTCGCCCGCCGCCGGATGCGCGTTGGGAGACGGTGCGAAGGCGGGGGCGGGAAGCGGCATGCAACACTCATGCGAAAGGAAGTACCCATGAACAACCCTGCTCAGAAATCCTATCAGCTCTACATCGGCGGCGAATGGGTCGACGCGTCGGACGGCGGCACGCTCGACGTGTACTGCCCCGCCAACGGTGAACAGCTTTCCGTTATTGCCGATGCCACCAAGGAAGACGTCGACCGCGCGGTCGACGCCGCATGGAAGGCGTTCGAAACCTGGAGCAAGACGTCGAAGGCCGAGCGCGCCATCATCCTGAACAAGGTGGCCGACCTCATCGAGGAGAACGCCGAGAGGTTCGCGCTGCTCGAATCGCTGGACAACGGCAAGCCTATCCGCGAGACGCGCGCCATCGACGTGGCGTACTCGGTCGATCATTTCCGTTACTTCGCCGGCGTGCTGCTGGCCGATACGGGAGAGGCCGACATGCTTCCGGGCAACATGATGTCGCTCGTGCTGCACGAGCCCATCGGCGTCGTCGGTCAGATCGTGCCGTGGAACTTCCCGTTCCTTATGGCGGCTTGGAAGCTGGCCCCCGTGCTGGCCGCCGGCGACTGCACGGTGTTCAAGCCCTCGTCCACGACCTCGCTTACGGTGCTCGAGCTGGCGAAGCTCACCGAGGGCGTCATCCCGGCCGGCGTGTTCAACGTGGTCACGGGCCGCGGCTCGAAGTCGGGTCAGTACATCCTCGACAACCCGAAGATCAGCAAGCTGGCCTTCACCGGTTCCACCGAAGTGGGCCGCGATGTCGCTCGCGCAGCGGCCGAGCGCCTTATCCCGGCCACGCTGGAGCTGGGCGGCAAGTCCGCCAACATCATCTTCCCCGACGCCAAGTGGGACATGATGCTGGACGGCATCCAGTTGGGCATCCTGTTCAACCAGGGCCAGGTATGCTGCGCCGGCAGCCGCATCTTCGTGCACGAGGACATCTACGACAAGTTCGTGCAGGACGCGTGCGAGGCGTTCGGCAAGGTGAAGGTTGGCCTGCCTTGGGAGGATGACACCCAGATGGGCAGCCAGATCGACCAAAACCAGATGAACAAGATTCTCGAGTACGTCGAGATCGCCAAGCAGGAGGGCGGCCGCGTTCTCTGCGGCGGGGAGCGTGCGACCGAGGGCGAGCTCGCCAAGGGCGCGTTCCTGAAGCCGACGCTCATCGAGGTGCCGAACAACTCCTGCCGCGTTGCCCAGGAAGAGATTTTCGGGCCCGTGGCCGTGGTCATCAAGTTCAAGGACGAGCAGGAGGTCATCGACCTGGCCAACGACTCGGTGTACGGTCTGGGCGGCGCTGTCTGGACCCGCGACATCAACCGCGCCTTCCGCGTTGCGCAGGGCGTCAAGACCGGGCGCATGTGGGTGAACACCTACAACCAGATTCCGTCCGGTGCGCCGTTCGGCGGCTACAAGGAGTCCGGCATCGGCCGCGAGACGCACAAGGTGATGCTCGAGCACTACACCCAGACGAAGAACATCATGATCAACCTGGGCGAAGAGCCGAGCGGCTTCTACCCGGCGAAGTAATGCGCATTCGATAGCTCTTACTGTATGCAGGCGGCCTTCGGGTCGCCTGCTTCACGTTCTGTCGTTTATTGCGTGTTCGGTCTACAGCATGCGTCTGAGTTGCTGCTCTTTGATCTCGTTCTCAAGCGATGAGTGAACGATATTGCAAAACGGCCCCACGCCTTCCATGATGTC
>USJN01000309.1 GCA_900554945.1 uncultured Coriobacteriaceae bacterium
CTGGGAAGAAGTCGTCCCCTATCAGCTGGGCGAGGTGGCGAGCGGAGGATACGTGTATTTCGCCGTGCCCGTCGAGCAGGGCGCCGACGAGACGGCTGACGTGGCGGCGTATCGCGCGTTCGGCGGCGTCGAGTTCCGCGTCACGTTCCACAACGGAGAAGACCAGGTAAGCCGCACGTACCGCATCGTGCCGACCGATAGCTATCTCACATGGGTGAAAGACCCGAAGGGCAACACCTTCGACGGCGCACGCTTCGAAGTGACGCGGACGGGGGAGTAGGCCGTGGACGAGGATACCGGCCACACCCCGCCAAGCGTCCCCGACGCCTTGCCGGCGCCGACGCTTGAGGACGCCCGCCGCGCGCTGAGGAACTGCTTCGGCTACGAGGACTTCAGGCTGGGGCAGAAAAGCGTAATCGAGGCGATTCTCGCCGGGCGCGATGTGCTCGCCGTCATGCCGACGGGCGCAGGAAAGTCGCTATGCTACCAAATCCCCAGCATCGTCTTGCCCGGGGTCGCGATCGTCGTCTCGCCGCTCGTGTCGCTTATGGGCGATCAAGTCCGTGCGCTCGTGCAGGCAGGAGTGCATGCGGCGTACCTCAACTCGACGCTGTCGCCTGCAGCGCAAGGCCGCGTGATCGAGCGCGCGCGGGCAGGTGAGTTCGACATCATGTATGTAGCACCCGAACGGCTCGAAGATGCGCGCTTCGTCGATTTTACGAGCCACGCACGTATAGCGCTCATCGCCGTCGATGAGGCCCATTGCGTGTCGCAGTGGGGTCAAGACTTCCGCCCTTCGTATCTGCAAATCGGCGCCTTCATCGCGAAGCTGTCCGCACGCCCCGCCGTCTGCGCGCTCACAGCGACGGCGACCGAGCGCGTTCGCGACGACATCGTGCGCCTGCTCGGGCTGTCCGATCCCTATCGTATCGTCACCGGATTCGACCGTCCGAACCTGCACTTCGCCGTCGAGCGCGCGGAGCCCAAACGCAAGCTCGCGAGAATCGCCGCCTACGCCTTAGAGCACGCGAGCGATTCGGGCATCGTGTACTGCTCGACCCGAAAGGACACCGAAGTCGTGTGCGATGCACTCGTGTCGGCAGGCGTGCGCGCAACGCGCTACCATGCCGGGCTCCCCGCTGCCGAGCGCGCAGCAAACCAGCAGGCATTCATCTGCGACGATGCGCCTGTCATGGTCGCAACGAACGCGTTTGGCATGGGCATCGACAAGTCAAACGTGCGCTACGTGCTCCATCACAACATGCCCGCCTCGATCGAGGCGTATTACCAGGAAGCCGGCCGCGCAGGACGCGACGGTCTGCCCTCGGAGTGCCTGCTCTTCTGGAGCGAGAAGGACCTTTCCACCTGCCGCTTCTTCATCGAGCAGGAATCGGCCAACGAGGAGCTTTCGCCAGAAGAGGCCGAGGCCGTGCGCCAGACGCGCCGGCGCATGCTCGCGGCGATGGAGGGCTACTGCGTGACCTGCGGCTGCCTGCGCGAGTACCTGCTTCGCTACTTCGGGGAAGAAGTTGCGGCGGGCGGCCCTGCGAAGTGCGGGAACTGCGGCAACTGCGAAGGCGGATTCGAGCGCGCCGACGTGACGGATGAGGCGCGCGCGATCATGCGCTGCGTGCAGGAGCTTCGCGGCGAATGGGGCAAGGGGATGGTAGCCGACGTGCTGCGCGGCTCGAAAAGCGAGAAGGTATCCTCGTTCGGGCTCGATCGCGCGAACGCCTACGGCACGCTTTCCCACGCATCCGCAGCGCACGTGAAAGACGTGATAGAACTCCTGGTCGCGGGCAGGTACCTCGACATCTCGGAGGGGAAGTTCCCCAAGGTGGGGTTCGGCCCGAACTTTCGCGCGGCGGCAACGCCCGAGTTCTCCCTCTTCATGAAGCGGACGGCGCGGAAGAGCGGGCGGGCTGGCGCAGGCGGCGGGCATGCGTTTGGCTCGAGCGGCACGAGGGGCACGAGGGGCACAGGCGCTGCGGCAGACGGCGCGCCCGGCGAGCTTTTCGAGCGCCTGCGCGCGCTGCGCAAGCAGCTTGCAAGCGAGCAGGGAATCGCTCCCTACATGGTGTTCTCCGACGCGACGCTTCGCGACATGTGCGCCCGCCTTCCACAGACCGAGGATGAGTTCCTCGAGGTGAACGGCGTCGGGCAGACGAAGCTTTTGCGCTACGGGGAGGCGTTCCTCGCCGAGATCGCCGCCTTCGAGAATCGCTAGGCCGCAAGCCCTCTCGGCATTCACCGCACTCGAAAAGTGAAGGGTCTGTGACGAAAAGGGTCCATGCATTGACTCTTGGGCGAGTTGGACGATGATAGATGCCGCTGGCGAGCCAAAGGGGTGCGCAGCAAGCGGACATCAAGGGATGTCCCAACAAAGGAGATACGTTGACCAGCACGAACATGCATACCATTCGAATTATGAGCCTGATTATCTAGGGCTCGGGTTGCTTGTTTGTTAGCTGCCCGAACCCAAATCGGGCAGC
>USJN01000310.1 GCA_900554945.1 uncultured Coriobacteriaceae bacterium
GGATTCTAGAGGTCGAGGCGAAGTCGAACGAGAAGGGGTCTGCCGCGCGGCAGACCCCTTCGTCATGGGATACCGTTGTCGCCCGAAAGCCGCGTTTCTTCGTCTGAAAACGAGGCTTTAGGGCGACAACGACGTTCTATTGGGTCGTGTGACGCCCTACTCGCCTTCGATGGCGTCGATGGCGTCGATCACGCATCCGCGGAAGCCGTCCTTCTCGAGCGCGGCCACGCCCTTGATGGTGGTGCCGCCCGGCGAGCACACGGCGTCCTTCATCGCGCCGGGATGCGTGCCGGTTTCCAGATGAAGCTTGGCGGTGCCCATCATCATCTGCGCCGCGAGGCGGTAGGCGGTGGCGCGCGGCAGGCCGTGCTTCACGCCGGCGTCGCCGAGCGATTCCAGGAACATCGCGGCGAACGCGGGGCCGCAGCCGGCGATGGAGCTGGCCGTGGAAAGCAGCTTGCCGTCGACCCACTCGATGAGCGCGATCCGGCCGAACAGGTTCTCGAACGTCTGCAGCTGCTCGTCGGTGAGCGAGTGGCGCTGCTCGCAGGCGATCACGCCCGTGCCCACGGCGATGGGCGTGTTGGGGATGGTGCTGAGGTGGCGGCTGTTCGGGGCGAGGACGCCCTCGTAGAACGCGAAGTCGCGCCCGGCGGCTACCGAGATCACGGCCTTGTCGGCAAGCAGGTCGCGCACGGGCTCCACCACCTGTTCGACGAGGTAGGGCTTCACCGCCAGGACGACGAAGTCGCTGGCCTCCACCACCTCGGCCGCCTCGCGGTAGGCGTTCACGCCGAGCTTCTCGGCCGTGGCTTGCAGTTTGTCGAAGCGTCCCGCGCACGCGTGGATGTGCTCGCCCGAGAGCGCGTCCGAATCCACGAGGCCCTGCGCCATCGCCTGGGCCATGTTGCCGAACCCGATGAAGCCGAGCTCGATGCTACTTGTGGTGTCCGCCATTATGTCCTCTTTCCGTCGGGCGTGCGTTCGCCGCGCGATGCTTTTCATGTTGGATTCGATTGTACGCCAGCGGCGCCCCGGCACCAAACGCCGATTTCGTGACGCAGGATTCGGATCACGGGGAGGAGGCGGACGGGCTGCTATCGAGCTCGTTTTGCTTGAGCCAGCAGGTCTTCGGTCATGGAATTGATGCTGTCGAAGGTTGCGAAGACGTTTTGAAACCCTGCGGCGAGCGGTCTAAGCCGGGGCATCAGCGCCTGGATCATCTGCAATTGACCTACGAGCTCCTTTACGTCCGGCGGCATCTTGGATGATTGTTTTACTCCCTCCAGAGTGTTTTCGATGCCCGTGAGGAAATCCGACTTGCTGGATCCTGTTGGCAAATGGGAGGCGGTTTCGATGGCTTCTCTCATGAAGCTGTGAAGCTCGAGCCATACTTCGTTGATCTCGGCAAGATTCTCGCGCATCGATTCGAGGTCCACGCTCGTGTCGCGGGCTATATCCGCGCTCCATTTCACGAACGCGGCAGGCTGGTTCGCTGTCGGCGCAGGGTTCGCACCCATGGTCTTTGACACGCTGTTCATGCTGCCGACCAGGTTGGTGCACGCCACTTCGAAAGAAGGTATCTCTTGGGCGACCTCGTCCATCCTCTCTATAAGGCCTTTTTCGTCGACCGACTTCCCCAAGGCGTTGTTCGGAAGGGGGTGATTGCCGACGGCTGCGTTCAGATTGTGCTCGATCACCTCTCTCAGCTTTCCGACGATCCTTCTGACGTGCTGCCTGTACGCCTGGTCGCGAGGTTCCAGATCCTGAAGATCCGCGACGTCCTCGTATTGGTGCTTCTTCACGATGTTGTAGGCGATGTCGTTTTCCACGGAGAAGCCCGCTTTGTCGACATCTTGCCAGACAAGCGAGAGGATCATGCTGTTCTGCGAGTTCTCGGTCTGCCGATAGAATTTCGTCAGCTCGTCACGACAGGGACCGCTTTTCAGGTAACGCGGGGTTACGGCGGGCATGATGAAGTTGGTCGCTTCGATGTTTTGATCGAGTGCACGCTGCCAATCGGATCCCCATTCGATGGAATCGACATCGGTGAAGAGACTGATGGAGCTTCCGAATTGAAATGTGTATTCGGCTACGATGCTCTGGGCAAGTTGAATGATCGCCCCGTTCAAGTGCTCATTGTCCGCGTGGCAATAGCTCAGGAATATGCTGGCGTCAATTGCAGCCTCCTCGTTACGTGGGAGTGCGATACCTGTAGAGATCTGCTCGTCCGTTTTTTCTTCCGTCATAAATGCTCCTTCCTGCCACAGCGCGGTGATGGGGATGGCCCATAAATTGTCCGCTTCTCTGATGAATCGGTCGCCCGTGTAAACGACGAAACCGCGGACAAACCTATCGTCTTCCGACAGCTTTCTTAACCCGTTGAAGTCTTCCGATCTGATAGCGGCTGCGGATTTGACTTCAATCCCTATGAGTTCGCGGTCGCGAAGAAGGACTAGATCGACTTCTTTCGGATTC
>USJN01000311.1 GCA_900554945.1 uncultured Coriobacteriaceae bacterium
CCGCCACGCCCGCACATCTGCCTCAGATATTGAAGCGGTTGATTATGTTACTCCACTTCTTTGCTGCGCGCAAGGGGGTTTTGCTCTTTTTCTGCCATTGCCCGCGCAGCTTGACGTTCGGCACGGCGGCGGATCTCGTCTTCGCGCTGTGCCCGCGCCGCTCGCTGTTGCTCGACGAGGCGCTGGGCCTCGAGGGCCGCGCGTTGGGCCGCGCGGTCGGCGCGCTGACGCTGAGCAACCCTCGACGCCTCGGCACCATGGCGCCCCCTCACGGGCGCTCCCTCGCCCGCACGCGCACCATCAGGCGAAACACGGGATGCTGACACCTCTCGGGAACCGCTTGCCCGCGACGGCGTGCCTTGGGCACCGTACGCCTGCGCGGCTGCGCTTCGAGCAGAGCGGGACACCTGGGGGGACGCCTGGGAGGACGGCTCGCTCGTCGTGGCCGCTTGGGCATACGCGCGCGATTGAGGCCCCGTCTCACCAGGCCAAGAACCCTTTTCCTCGCCACGAGGGACAGCGATGTTCGCTCGGCGCTCGGCGCGCGCCGGAGTGTAGTCCGCCATGGCGGCGCGACGCTCCGCGCGAGCTCTCCGCTCTGCCCGACGCTCAGCAAGAGTTGACTGGCGCGGCTTCGTTTGCGCTGCCCAAGAACTTTGCGCCGCCTCCGCCCGAGCCGTTTCACGAGCAGACGCCGTCGCAGCCGACGGGCCCTCGGCGCCACGAACCGGAACACGATAGCTTCCAGGAATGTACCCTTGAACAGCATCAGCCGGTACGCCCGCTGCAGAGCCGTGAGAAACAGCCTCTACGTCCACGGGAACGGAAGTCGCAACGGGGCCGCCTGCTGCGCGCGCTGCCTGCTGAGCAGCAGCCTGAGGCCGCCCCTGCGGGGGCATGCTGGCGCCCGACGGCCGCTGCTGTCCGCGAGGGCGCGGCGCTCCCAAACGTTTTCCCACCTCATGGTTCAGCTTAGCGAGATTCTGCCGATCGATTTCCACATCTTCGGCCAGATTGCGAACTTCCTGATTAAGCTTGAGCGTCATCGCAATCACCACGACGACGGCAATTGCCATCACGATCAAAATCGCCATCATCAGCAAGGGCGAATTTGGCAATGCGCCCACCTCCGTCTTTCGCATGCCTATTTCCACAGATGATACCACGCCTCATCATGCGAAATGAAAAAACGCCCCGAGCCGTCAAAACGAACAGGCTCGGGACGCAACGTGGGAAACATATAGCTCGCAAGCGAATTCGGACGCACGGGTCGCGCATGGCTTGAGCGGGTCGAGCGCCCGGGTCGAGCACGGGCTCGTGCCTCGCAGCGCACCAGGCGCCGAACAGGCGCAAGGCGTCACTAGCGAAAGACGGGCTACCGGCACGAGGCCGGTTTCCGATGCGAGGTTGGCACGGACGAATTCGCGAATATGCAAAGGGGGAATTCAAGCGCGTGCCAGCTGCGGCTTTCCCAATTAACGCGTGCCTCTAGAGAACCTCACCACGCACGGAGAAGGTGACCACCTCGAAGGGAAGCTTCTTGCCGCTGGCGTCGAGCGCGCCCTCCGCGGCACGCTGCAGCCCGCCGCAACAGGGTACCTCCATGCGGCAAACGGTGACCGAGCGAATGTCGTTCATCGCAATGATGGCCGACAGCTTCTCGGTGTAATCGACCGCATCGAGTTTGGGGCAGCCGATGATCGTGACCCGACCGCGCATGTAGCGGTCATGGAACGATGCATAGGAAAATGCCGTGCAATCAGCGGCGATGAGCAGATCAGCTCCCTGGTAGTAGGGAGATTGCAGGGGCATGAGCTTTATCTGGCACGGCCATTGGGCAAGCTGGCTTGGTGCCTCGGCTTCGGAGGATGACTGCGTCTTTTCGGGAGCGTGGAGCATTTGGGCGCGCGAACCGGGGCAACCCCCGCCAAGGTCGCCGGAACCGCCTTGTCCCGTATGCGCGGCGTGAGCTTTCGCCGCCTGAGCTGCGACCACGGCCGCCTCATCATAGGGAAGCGCCTCGCGTTCGACAAACGTGATGGCGCCCGTCGGACACGAGGGCAGGCAATCGCCCATGCCATCGCAAAAATCGTCGCGCAAAAGCTTCGCCTTGCCATCGACGATGCCGATCGCGCCTTCGTGGCACGCATTCGCGCACAGGCCGCAACCTGTGCATTTGTCCTCGTCAATATGGATAACCGTTCGAATCATAAACTCCCCCTCTATCGCTTGCCTTGCCACGGGTCGAGGTTGATCAACCCGTGAACCGACCGACCCACCCACTGGCCATCACCGATTCAGCCTATCACCGAGCAGTCGGGACCAGCCTAATCCTCGCGGTCGGGGTCGGCACCTCTTAGCGGTCGAACCAGCCCGTCCCAGTAGTCGGAACCAGCCAAGCCTCATCCGCCACATGTTGACCCGATCCGTGATTTCTGCGAATTATATGCTACTGATTTACTATCATATGCGCATTC
>USJN01000312.1 GCA_900554945.1 uncultured Coriobacteriaceae bacterium
CGAAGAACGGCAGGTTCATCGTCGGCACCCACAGGCACATGCCGGTGTAGAACATCACGATGATGAGCACTGGAATGAACAGGTAGGAAATCTTCTGAGGAACGCCAAGCTTAGCTCCCAGCGGATGGTCCTTCTTCAGGAACAGGTAGTACTTGATCCAAATAAGGCCCTGATGACGGTTATCCTTCTGCGGCAACCAGGTCTTGTAGTCGGTGACCTGCTTGCGCGTGCCGCCCGTCGGCGCCGTCTTCACGAAGAACGCGGCGATGATGCGGAACACGCAGTTCAGGAAAATCACGAATCCGAAGAACACGTGCATGCCGCGCGCCAGACTCTCGAAATAGGGCCAGAACGGGAAATGGATGCAGAAACCGGTGACGATCAGGACGATCATCGCGATAAGGTTAATCCAGTGGGTGATGACGAAAACGAGAGGATGCGCCTCACGGTAGTGTGCAAGATGTGCCATCCTACTTCACCCCCCAAGGGCTCGTAACGGTTTCAAAATGCTTGCCCGTGGCAGGCTCGGTCACATGCACGGCGCAAGCGGTGCAGGGATCGAAGCTGTGAACGGTGCGCAGTGCGTTGATCGGCTTTTTGATGTCGCCGACCGGCACGCCGATGAGTGCCTGCTCGAGCGGGCCGTACTCGCCCTTCTCGTTGTGAGGAGCGAGGTTCCACGTGGACGGAATGATGATCTGGTAGCCCTGGATGCGGCCGTTTTCGACCTTCTCGGCATGGTAGAGCGCGCCACGCGGTGCCTCCCAGAGACCCTCGCCCTCGCCGGAGATGCGTGCGGGCTCGCGGAAGTACTCGCTATCGCCGCTCTTCACGGCCTCGATGAGCTCGTCGACCCATTCCTTCATGAGGCTTGCGATGTAGAGCGTCTCGACCTGGCGGATGCCGGTGCGGCCGAGCGTGGAGCCGAGCGCGTCCAGGTTGCCCGGCACGCCGAGCGCCTCGAGCACCGCGTCGACATGCTTCACGATGAAGGGCACGTTGCGCTTGTAGGCAACGAGGATACGGGAAAGCGAGCCCGCCTCCATCGGCTTGCCGTCGTAACCCGGGCACTTGACCCAGGAGTAGCGGTCGTTGACCGTGTCCGAGCCGTCCTTGTAGTACTCGGTGTACTCGGGCTCGGTGGTGTAGTCGGGAGACTGACGGGTTGCATCGCCCTTGTACCAGGAATGGCCCACGTACTCGGCGATCTTCGAGGTGTCGACGTCCTCGAGCTTGAGGCCGTCCTGCAGGACGCCTGCCGGCATGTAGCGCTCGTTCAAGAGCATGCTCTTGTTCTCGAACACACCCCAAGCGATGTAGCGGCCGCAGCCCTTGCCCCAGTTGAGAGCATCCGTGTAGTACGGCGCCAAGGCGAGCACGTCAGGAAGCATGGTCGCTTCGACCCAGTTGTACACCTCGTCGACGAGGTACTTCAAGTCATCGAGCTTGCTCGAGGTGGGAACGAACGCGGTGCCGCCAGGAACGATGGTCATGACGTGGGGCATCTTGCCGCCGAGCAGAGCCGCGATCTCGGAAGCCTTCGCCTGCATCTTGAGCGCCTCAAGATAGTGCGCAGTAAGGATGAGGTCGAGTTCCGCGGGAAGCTTGTATCCCGTGCCGTCCTCGGCATCGAACCAGTTGCCCGAGAAGATGGACAGCTGGCCGTTGTCGGCGAACTTGGAGAGGCGCTCCTTCAAGGCGTACATGTCGCTTGCGGTGGCGCAACCCTGTGCAGCCGCCAGATCGTATGCGTCGCCGACGTTCGCCTTCAGAGCGTTCAGCGGGTTCACGTAGTCAAGGCCGGCCAGGTTGTAGAACCACAGGATGTGGCTGTGCAGGAACTGGGCGCCCTCGATCAGGTTGCGGATGATGCGCGCGTTGTTCGAAATCTCGATGCCGTAAGCCTTCTCAGCGGCGATCGAGGAGGCATGGGCATGGGAAACCGGGCAAACGCCGCAGATGCGCTCGACGATCTGAGCCGCATCCTCGGGGGTGCGGTCCTTCACGACGAGCTCCATGCCGCGGAAGCAGCCGCCCGAGACCCACGCATCGGAGACCTTGCCGTTCTCGACTTCCATCTCGACGCGGAGATGGCCTTCGATACGGGTAATCGGGTCAATGATAGAACGGGTCATTTACTCCTGACCTCCTTCCGTATCGTTTTTCTTCAGGTCGGGACGAACGCCGATGGTGTCGTAGAGGCGCTCTTTCTGGGTAAGGTTGCCGGAATTCTCCTTGCAAGCCTGCGCCTTCTCCTCGTCGGTAAGGTCGTAGGTGCCGATGGAGTTCTCGGGATGGTCCTTATCCCACTTGCGGATGGTCTCGAAGTCCGCGCCGCCATCCATACGTCCGGTGGCCTTCATGCCGAAGCCGTGCACGACGAGCGCTGCAGCGACGAGGCCGGTAAGCGTAAGAGCGATCGTGCCGGGCTGAACCATCCAGTCGCCGATGCGCAGGTCGCGATGACGCTTGTAGA
>USJN01000313.1 GCA_900554945.1 uncultured Coriobacteriaceae bacterium
CAAACACCTACCTTAGCGCTAAAGTTTGCATTATCGCACCTCATGCGCAAGCAAGCGGCAAAAACTGCCAATTTTTGCGGTAAACGCCGCGCCATCACACGCCGAGTCGAATCGCTGCTACGATATCCTTGAGCAGCTCAGGAGGTTCACGTAAAGGCGAGGAAGTTAAGCGGCATTTTGCAAGGCGAGAAGCTCAGGAGGGGAGCTCTTCAAGGTAAGGGGGCAAGATGAAAAAGCTCATGACTGAAGAAAGCGAGGGGGTAACCGATGATGCTTGAAACCGAGAGATTGCTCTTGCGCCCTTGGAGGGAATCCGATGCCGAAGATCTCTACCGCTATGCCAGCGACCCAAATGTCGGTCCTATCGCGGGGTGGCCTGTTCATACGAGCATCGAGAACAGCCGGGAGATCATCCGCGACGTCTTTTCCGCCGAGGAGACGTACGCGGTGTGCCTAAAAGAGGACAGGCGCGCCATCGGAAGCATCGGCCTCATTCCGCCTGAGCAGACCCAGGTCACCGCGCCGCCTACGGAGATGGAGATAGGTTTTTGGATCGGCGTCCCGTTCTGGGGCCGAGGCTACATCCCGGAGGCGGTTCGCGAAATTCAGCGGCATGCTTTCGAGGACCTCGGCTGCACGGCGCTTTGGTGCGGCTACTACGACGGCAACGGGAAGTCGAAGCGCGTCCAGGAGAAGTGCGGGTTCACCTTCCATCATACCGAGGAAGGCGTCGATTGCCCTCTGATCGGCGATGTGCGTATCGAACACTTCACGTATCTGAGTCGGGAGAAATGGAGTCTCCTATAGGTTACTAACGTTCTTCGGGAGCATCAGGGTGCTCGCGCCACGGCGGCGGGTCCATCACCGTCATATCGAGGCGAAGAGTCTGCGCGATGAGCGTCGCAAGCTCCTCATCGGTGATATCGGGCTTCGCTTTCATCATGCCCACGATGCCGAACAGGAGAAGCCCAAAGGTCTCAGGAACCAGTTTGATCTCGATGGTTCGGTAAGCAAGGTACTCGGAAACGATATAGTCTTGGATGCACGCGACGCATTCGCGCACAGCTCGCGTTGCGAATCGGTCGCGCATCCCCAACTCTTCAAGCACGCCGATCAGAGGGCGGGGTGTGCCGTCGGCGGTGTAGAGCGTGCGGCGAAACGCCGCGACGCAGTTCTTCAGCTCCGAGGGCGTGTCGCCAAAGGCGCGCAGCTCGTTCCAAGTCGATACGCTCTCGACCACGTCCTCGAGGTAATCATCGATCACGGCGTCGGTCACGGCCTGCTTGTCGGGAAAGTAGTAGTACACGAGGCTGCGGGTCACGCCGGCCTTGCGCGCGATGGCCGCCATGCTGGTCGCGGCCACGCCCTGCGCTTCGTAGAGCTCGCGCGCCGCCAGCATGATGTCGCCAGCGGTTCCTTCCAGCCTCATGCTCTTCCTGACCTGCCGCGTCACGTGATGCGGCAGGTCAGAGGTAAATTCTGGCATCGAGTCGCCTCTCCTTGCGACCATGGCGGCTCCTTCGCCAACGTCAGGGCCGCCATGCTCGCTGCGATTCGCGAGAGTCAGTTCCTCGCATCAACGGTTTTCGTCGACGACCTCTTGATACTTCTTGGTGTCATTATAGAGCTCGTCTTTCAGCGGGTTGAGCTTGCGCGCGCGGATTCGATGGAACTGATAAGCGGCGAGGGCCACATTGGAGGCAAGGGCAATCAGGCTCACGACGAAGAACGCCGTAGGGTTGTGCGTCGTGGGGATTTCCGCAAAGGTGTAGAACTGCGGAAGCGCCATAGCGAACATCGCGTAGAGCGCCAGCGTCTGCGCGCGATGCTGCAACCAGGCCCCGCGCTTGGTGAAAAACGTGGGCACGGTGCAAGCGATGAGCAGCGCCAGGCCGGTGTACGTGGAATGGTCGGACATGCAATTGTAGGTGTAGGCGAAGTTCCACAGGTCGTAGCCGATGATCCAGAACCACAGCTGATCGGGCCATACGTAGTCCTTCTTTTTGCCGCGGCTGACGATGATGCCGAAAAAGCCGCAGATGCAGATGGCGTTCAAGATTCCCGCAACGCCGTTCATGACGTTCCACGGGCCGCCGACCACCATGTAGCCGTCCACGATGCCGTTGACACCCGTGAGCTGGAAGTCGCGAATACATGCTTCGAGGATGTTGATGGCGAAGATGATGGGCGGGATGCAGACGATGTACTTTTTCTGGAACAGGGGGAAGTACACGATCAGCCAGCCTAAGATCGCTCCGGCCAAGCACGAGTAGGTCTTCACCCACTGGAACCAGGTGCCGGCGCCTGTGCCCTCGACCGCAGTGTGGGGCCAAACGAAAATGGTCAAAACGAGCGGCAGGGCAATGAAGATGACCGCGCCAACCCACTTGTTCAAGCGCGACAGCTCGTTCATTCCAATCAAGAACACCAGATAAAGTAGAACGCTCACAATCGCCGT
>USJN01000314.1 GCA_900554945.1 uncultured Coriobacteriaceae bacterium
TTTTCGAAAGCGCGCGCATCGAGGCATATGCTGCAAATCGCAATCCCATCGTTTCGAAACCGACGTTGAAGAGAGGTGCGCGACGTCATGGCACGTGAGCTCACTGATGAGGAAATTGCCCGCGAAGAGAAGTTCCTGAAGGGCGTTCCGCGCGTGAACATTGGCGCGCTTTTCTTGCCGCCCATCTGGGGGCCGGCGCATGGCATGTGGGCGTCTATCCTGTTCTACCCGATCTGGCTTTTTGCCGATAACACCTTCTACGCGGCTTTTGCGACCCCAAGCGCGCTCTCCATCGTGTTCGCGGTGATCGTATTCGTGCTTCTGACCGCGGCGACGGTGGCCTTCTCCATCGTGAGCCAGCCGTTTGCGGCCCACCGCGCGGCAGAACACGGTGTCTCGCGCGAGAAGTATCTCTCTCGTCAGCGCATTTGGGCTGTCGTCTCCGTAATCGTGGGTTGCGTGATGATTGCTGCAGCCACTTACTACAACCTTGCTATCCGTCCGGGATTGGGGGCTTAAGCGCATGGGGGAGAGGAAAGCCGCCGTTTTCTGCGTGGGAAACCGGCTCATGCTCGACGAGGGTGTGGGGCCTGCTGTCTACGATACCGTGCTGCGTGATTATGAGGTTCCTAGTAATGTGCGACTTTTCGATGTCGGTTGCATGAGCCTGGACATGCTTCCCTACGTGGAGAGCTTCGACGTGATCATCACGGTCGATGCGGTTGATGGCACAGGCGATGCCCCGGGTACGGTGTACCGCTTCTCGCCCGACGCCATGGCACGGCACACAGGTGCGATGGCTTCGCTGCATGACCTGAAGCTTGTCGACCTTTTCGACGCCGCGTCGCTTCTTGGGTACGAGGCCGAGGGCTATTGCCTGGGAATGCAGGTTGCGAACATGTCTCCTTCCGAGTACGCGATGGATTTGACCGAGCCGGTGCGAGCGGCGCTTCCCCTTTTGGTGGAGACGCTCGTCGCCGAGCTGCATCGCCGCGGCTTTTACCTGAAAAAGAGGCCGCTTGCTTTCGAATAGCGCAGGCTGGATTTGCGTTATTTGAATGCCGCATGATATCATTTTCTACGGCCTTACCAACCGAATGCCCATTCTGCAACGGGTATTATCGGGTAAGTTATTCGCGCCTTTCTGCCTTGCGCGCGGTGCCCAGATCAGGGGTGGGCTTTAGGTCATGGCGATTCTGCGTCGTCTTGAAGGCTGACAATCTCGTACAAAATAATACTCCGGCAGATGCCGAGGCTAATCTTGATTCCTCCGATTACGTGTTCATCGACCTGCGCAAGGCCGATGACTACAAGGCGGGTCACATCAAGGGCGCTATCGTGGCTGACATGGACGCTTGCAAGGGCGGCGACTTCCAGAACGGCGTCGACACGATGAAGGCGGCCCTTAAGGGACCTCTTCGGCTGGTGGCAGGGCGCGATTCTGTCGTGGACGAGCGCCATGGCGGGCGCGGCGGCCTGCTTTTGGATTGCTCGGTCGCTTGGGCGCGAAGCGGTCGAGAAGCTGTGTTCGAAAACGGGACTTGCGACCATCGAGCGATTTTTCGAGCGGCATGGAGACCAAAGCGTGCTCATCGCGCGCCTGCTTCCGTTCGTCTCGTTCGACTTCGTGAGCTACTTCGCAGGCTTGACCTCGATGTCTTTTAGGGGCTTCATGATTGCGACGGGCATCGGGCAGCTTCCGGCGACGATTGTGTACTCCTATGTGGGCGGTATGCTCACTGGTGGTGCAAAGATGCTGGTCACATCCCTGCTCATTCTCTTTGCGCTCGCGGCGCTCGCTGTTTTGGCGCGGCAGCTCTACCGCGAGCATGCGTCACGGCAAGGAGGGGGCAGACGCGGCGCCGGTGCTCAGGCAGCCTTGCCGGCAGCGTTCGGGTGGTTCACGCGCTGTCGGCCCTGATGGGGGTCGATGAAACACTGGCAGTTTCGACGACGGTGCTCAATCGGGCGAAGACGAGTGAAGGCGCCTTCGTTTGCGGGAGTACCTTCTTTAAGCGTTATTTCTTGCCGCAGCTCGGGCACAGGTCGGCAAGGAAGCACTCCTCGCATTTTGGCCGTCGCGCGATGCACGTTTCACGCCCGAAGAGCACCCATTGATGGTTGATCGGCCCCCATAAGTCGCGCGGGTAGAGCTTGAGCAGGGCGGTTTCCGTTTTCGCAGGCGTGTCGGCCGAGGGGCCGACGAGCTTCAGCTTGTGCGCGATCCGAAAGACGTGCGTGTCCACGGCGATGCCTTCGACGATTCCGAATGCCTCGTTGAGCACGACGTTCGCGGTTTTCCTTCCCACGCCGGGAAGCTTTTGCAGCTCGTCGATATCCCGCGGGACTTCTCCACCGTACTCTGAGACCACCAGTTGGGCGCACTTTACGCAATTCGCGGCCTTCGTGCGATAGAAGCCGATGGCACGGATGATCTCTTCGACGTCGGTGACGTCG
>USJN01000315.1 GCA_900554945.1 uncultured Coriobacteriaceae bacterium
CCACAACGAGCATCGCCTCAAGGGAAAGGCCTTCCGGTGCGCCGAGGATGCGGCTGACATAGTCGCTCGAAGGTGTACCGTCGGCGGCAGTGCGCATGCGGGCCTGGACCCAGCAGCTGCCAAGGCCCAGCGCATCGGCCGCCAAGTGCATGTTGGTCATGGCAACCGAGCAGTCTTCGACCCACGTGTCGGCGATGGAGGGGTCCCCGAACGCGGCAATGACCAGGCTCGCCGTATCGAAAAGCTTCTGTTTGGGATCGCGAGCTTGGGCCAGGCGGGAAATCGTCTCCGCATCCTCTACGACGACGAAGCGCCAGGGCTTTTTCCCCTTGCCCGCAGGGCCGGACATGCCCGCGACGAGAAGCGTCTCGACCGTCTCGCGGGGAATGGATCCTCCCGTAAAGCTGCGGATGCTGCGGCGATGAAGCAGCGTATCGAGAATTTCCATGAGGTCCCTTTCTTTCCTTACGGCTCGCTCAGGGCACGAGCTTTTCCCTAGCGAGCAGCGACACCCTCCGAGGAGACGACTACAAAGCCGCGATGGCCTCCTCGAGCGCAACGATTTCCTCTTCGCGCGTGGCCCAACTCGTGCAGACGCGAATGGCGACGTGCTCCTCGTCCGTGCGCTGCTCGAATTCCAACTCGAACTGCTCAGAGATTTGCGCGTACTGAGCGTCGGTGAAGTTGATGAAGACCTGATTGGTCGTCGTTTGCGCGAACAGAGGAATTCCCGCCTTCGCGCAAGCGTCCTTCACGCGCGCGGCGTACTCGTTCGCGCGGCGGGCAACCTTGAAGTAGAGGTCGTCGGTGAAGAGCGCCTCGAACTGCGCGCCGAGCAGCCACCCCTTCGCAAGCATGGCGCCGTTCTGCTTCATGTTCGCGCGGAAATGCGGTTTGAGCTCGTCGTTCACGATGACGACGGCCTCGCCGAACAGCGCGCCGCATTTCGTGCCGCCGCAGTAGAACACGTCGGCGAGCCGGGCGATGTCCTCGAGGGAAACGTCTCCGCCGATTGCCTCAAGGCCGTAGGACAGGCGCGCGCCGTCGATGAACAAGTAGAGCGAGAACTCGTCGCATACCGCACGGATGGCGGCGAGCTCGGCGAGCGTGTAGACGGAACCCGTCTCCGTCGCCATGGAAAGATAGACCATCTTTGGCTGCGTGATATGTTCGGGAATGATGCTTCCCGCCCAGTTGGCAGCGATGGCGCGCACCTGGTCGGCGCTGATTTTTCCATCGTTAGCAGGTGCGGTTTCGCACTTGTGGCCCGCATGCTCGACCGCTCCGGTCTCGTGCACGTTGATGTGCCCCGAATCGGCGCAGATGACGCTTTGCCATGGGCGCAGGGCGGACTCGATGACGACGAAGTTCGCCTGCGTGCCGCCAACGAGGAAGTGCACATCGGCCGAGGGCACACCTGCACGCTCGCGAATCAGGCGGGCCGCGCGCTCGCACACCTCGTCGCAGCCATAGCCGCAAAACGCCTGGTCGTTAATAGTTTGGAGCGCCTCGAGAACCTCGGGGAGGGCGCCTTTGCAGTAATCGCAATTGAGTCTGATCATGAAATCCTGACTTTCGGGAAACAGCGGTTTACGAAACATATAGGCAACAGCATATCGCACCAACGAGGAAGGCGGACAAAGGCAGCGCTAAACGCGGCACCTTTCCCGCATGCGCACCACAACCCCCTCGATGGCGACTGCCACAAACGCGCCTGCGGTATCAACACCGACATCGAACGGCTGCCCACTTCGACCCGCAACGAACAGCTGGTGGAACTCATCGAAGCAGGCGTATACGAAGGCGATAACCACCGCGCCCGCCGCCGCAGGGGCGGTCTTCCGCGTGATCCGAATCGCCTGGGAAGACCGAAGCACCTGACCCTGGCGAAGTGTCGCGAAGGCGAGCAGACCCAACACGGCGTACTCGCTGAAATGCCCCACCTTTCGCACGGGGAAGCTGAGCGATTCCACGACAGCTGCCTGCTCATCAGGCGACATGCCAGAATAGCCTGGCCACACCGTCGAGAGTACGACAGACGTCACGCCATCGCTCATGCCCTGAGAGTGGTCGCCGTCGTTTGCCGACATGAAGAAGATGAACCCCATCCACAGGAGGAGCGCCACGACGCACGCCGCAAGCCGCACGCATTGCCCGCGATGCTCATTTGACGCAGAAGACGACATGATTCCTATCTTCTCTCTTTCGACGTTATGAAAACGGGGCCGGCATTTTTGCCAGCCCCGATTCGAGCATTTGGTTTGCCTTACCCGTACACCCTACATCGGCGGGAAGCGCACGACAAGGTACACAGCCGACACGGCGATGGTGACGAGCATGATCGGGAAGCCGTATTTCAAGAAGCCCATGAACGTGATCTCGGTGCCGTGCTTCTTGGCGATGTCGGACATGACGACGTTCGCCGACGCGCCGATCAAGGTGCCGTTGCCGCCG
>USJN01000316.1 GCA_900554945.1 uncultured Coriobacteriaceae bacterium
GAAGCCCCCATGTTCGCGAAAAACGACACGCAGAGGATGCCGGCGAAGATCACGACGGAGATCGCAAGGGCAATGGCGATGCCCACAACGATCGAGACGATTAGCCACATGCCGAGTATGCGAAGGATTCCCTTGAAATCGTGGCGCATCATCGCCCAAATTCGCGAAACCTGGAAGCCCGCAGAGAGGCGTCCGTAAATCGTCATCCGCATCGTGCCGACCCACTTGAACAGGGTGACGATGAACGAAACCGCGCACAGCACGGCAAACGAGAACAACGACAAAAGCCCCGACACCAAGCCGAGGGGCGCAACCGTCTGGTAAATCGAGTGGACATCTCCCCAGACGAACGCCGAACCAGCGAAACTTCCCGATGAAATCAGGCCACCCGCGCTCTGGAGCACGCTCATCACCACAGCGCACACCACAGCGATCACTGCCGCAAAGAAACCTCGCGAATACAGCGTCCCATCGGCGTTCTCGAAGATTCTTTCAGGAAGCGGGGCGTGCACGCCCCACGCCATATCGCGCGCCCATCCCCACAGATAGCCCGCAATCACGATCCAACCGAACACGGGGATGAAGGATAAAAGCGCCAAAAGGAGAATGCGCGTTACCCAATGCGGCGACTGGGTAACATCGCTCCACGCCGTCTTGAAATACCCTCGCTGCATCGGTTGCTCCTTTCTCGGTCGGTCCCACTATAGGGCATCGGCATGACAAAGCCGCGCGCCCGTTACCAGGGCGTAACCGAGAGAGGCGCAGCAGAAAGCGCATTACCGCCATCTCCCCGATGCAATCGAAGGAGAAGCCTCGAAGAAAGGCGCGAGGGACATCAAGGGGAAACGGCAGCCGCCAGGTCAGGCTCTCCTCGCCGCCCCTTTTTCGATACCGAAGACAACTGCGAGCAAAAGCTATGTCAGGAACTTCTTCGTCAGGCCGACTCGTGTTTGCGTATCGGTCTTCTTGTAGATGGAAGTCAGATGCTTTTGCAGCATGCGGAGCGAGATATCCATCTCGGATGCGATTTCCTTGAGAGCCCGCTCGTCAGCGGTGACAAGAACAAGCACCTCAGCCTCGCGCGGCGTCAAGCCGTATTCCTCCACGAACGCCGCCAAGTCGACCGCAGAACGCGCCTCCTCTTCAAGCGCCGCGTCCAAGCGAAATGCCCCCGACGCGAAAAACACAACGATAATCGCCACGAACAAAACTATGCAGACAGCGATCATCAGAACGATGTTCCTCGTCTGGATAAGGGCGAGAGAAGGCCCCGCAATCGCGAAAGCGCATATGTTGTTGATCGCGCGGCCCATTCCCGCCCACAGGGCAGGCCGCCGCGTTTTCGGCGCCATAAGCATGAAACTCGCCGTGAAATAGGTGACGAAGAAGCCGGAAGCGAGGTAGAACAGGACAAGTCCCCAGAACAGACCGCCATTCGTTTCGGCTGCAAGGATGGCGATGGTCGAGAGCAGAAGCACGCAGAACATGATGAAGTTCATATAGCGGCGCTGCCGTATATCGAATAGCGCGCCAGCCGCGATGGCGCTTACCGCAAGGAGAAGCCTTGGCCAGCTTCCCACGTCAAGATCCCCACCGGCGTCCGCGAGCGTAACGATATTGTCGAGCGTTACGAACACGAGCGAGACGAGCGCCACGATTACCGAAAGCCAGAGGGCGCCCCGAAGGGAAGCGCTTGGGCAAGTCGCTCGCGCGCCTAACGCATTCGGCGCGTTTTTCCCGCCCAGATCGCCATGAGCATCCCGCTCGCTTGGCATCGGCCCACCTGAGACCCGGGTCGCACCGTCGCAGCGTCCGCCCGCAAAGCATCGACGGCAAACCACAAGGAGCGCAGCTGCGCCGACGGCGAGAGCGATCGATGCTGCAAGGCGATCCGAGAACGCCGCGTTGGCGACGAACTGCATGGCGATTCCCGCGGCGTAGGCAATCCCAACCAGCAACGCGGTATGATCGAACCCCGCAATCTCGTGAGACGCCGCCCAATGGACAGCTCCTCCCAAGACTCCCAGCAAATAGAAGCAAATCACACCGATGACCTGCATCAACAGCAGGCTAGGCTGGGCGAATAGGACAGCGATGCCGCCAAATCCCACAACCATAGACACCATCGAGCAACCCAAACGCACCCTTCGCGGCGTTCGGGAAAAAGGCTCGAAACAGCAAAAGCCCACAGCGCTCGCGCCGAGTATCATGCCCTGGTTCAAAACAACATCGGCCGGGGACATGAAGCTGGCGAGCGTCGCGTCGAAGAAGTACTCGCCGCCGAGAAAGACGAAGTAGAACAGGGCAAGCGCCATCAGTTCCCAAGCATGTGTTTTAAGGCTGGCGGTCATGAGCTCCTGCGCGCGAGGCGATAGTTGAAAACTGCTTCCCCATT
>USJN01000317.1 GCA_900554945.1 uncultured Coriobacteriaceae bacterium
CATGGGCTCGTAGATGGTGATGCCCTGGTACGCCGGGTCGAGGTAGGCCTGTCGCAGGAACGGGAACTGGCTGCCGAACACGGGCGGCTGGAACAAGTATGCGTAAAGCCCGAACGGGATGCGGTCAAGGTGGAACCCTCGGTGGGTCATGTCGTTCGTGGTGAGGTTGTAGTTCGCGCCGAAATCGAACAGTGAGCCGAATCTCGCGGCATTGTAGGCAAGCACCGCGACAGCGACCAGCACAAACGGCACCATCGCCACCTTGAAGGCACCCATAACGTCACGTCTAGCCCCTCGATCGCCCTTCGAGTCGCGAAGGAACGGCCAGAAAAGGACGAGCCCGAGCACCGCGGAGAGCACCATCTGCGGGCGGGACGCCATGGTGAGCGCGATGAGCAGCGCGCCGAGGACGATCTTCCCCCGCTCGATATAGCCGCGCGAGGTACCTGAGACCCACAGCCCCAGACCCCACGAGACGAGCGCGAGCGACATCGCTTCAGGCATGAAGTACATCGACGGCGTACGCGCGAGGATGATGCCGCCGCCCGCGACGAACAGCATCACATCGAGCACCACGAGCACCCCGATCGACGTGCGCGGGAACCAACGACGGCACACCGCCGAGAGCAGGTACATAAGCCCCGCCGCGTAGACGCAGTCGCAGATGGCGATGCCGAGCCACGTCGGAAAGCCCGTGTGCGTCACGAGCAGCCACGGCACGTAGAACACCAGGCACGGCAGGATGCCGAAGTAAACGTAATACTTCCCGTGGAAGTACGCATGGTCCCAAAGATAGGGCACGCCCTGCGCCGCGCGCGCTTGCGTATCGTAGGGGTTCGCCATCGCCTGCAGCGCGTCGGAAGGCACGTCGTTCAAATACAGATGCCCCTGCGTGAGCGCGACGGCGAGTTTTTGGTACTGGAACTGGTTCTCGTAGGACGGCGTCTGCGTCAAGGACACATAGTGCGAGTTGGAGAGCACAAGCGCAAGCACGGCCACGCACTGCACGGCGACGAGCGCGACGAGCAGAATGCGGTGGCTCGTCAGGCGCGAGTCGCGAACGCGGCTGTAGAGGCCCGACGCGGGGCGCAGCGCGAAGAGCACGAGCAGGATGGCGAGCACCGACGCCGCACGCAGCGGATCGAAATCAAACGGAACCTTCTGATTGAGCGATATACCCGAAACCTGAACTGCGCCGATGTCCGAAAGGTTCGTCATGTTCACCTTGATTGAATGGCACTTGCCAGCGGGATCGAGCGAAATGTAGGTAGTCGCGGGGTCGGCGGGGTCGACCGACACGGCAGGGTTCGCGTAGTAGTTCGCGTTACCCTCGTCGGCGAGCGAGATGACAACCTGGATCTTGCTGTCGGTCGCCTTCGCGGCACCTGCGGCATCGGATAGCACCGGCGTGAAATGAATGGAGCGCACCGTGGAGTTGAGTCCCGTGATCTCAAACGAGCTCGACGAGGAATCGAGCGTAATCGTGCCCACTTGCGAGGGCTGCGCGCCATTGACGAGATAGCTTCCCGCATCGGGATAGGTCATGGAGTAGAAGAACTGGAAGTTGTAGCCGAACACCTCGAGTGCGATCGCCAGCAACACGCAGACGAGAATCCCTACGACGTTGTGCGCCTTGCTGTGCGCACGAGCGAGCACGGGCTGAGGATCGGGCGCCTGCAGGGGAGGCTGCGAAGATACGGGCCGCGACGAGCGCGAGGGGGCCTTCTGCATGGGAGCAGCCGTTCGACCTGCCGTTTTGCGGCTGTCGGCAGCACGCGTCTGCGGTAGCGTCTTACCTGCGCCGCGCGAAGCGTGCCTACCCGCCGAGCCAGAGGACGGCGAGCCTCCCCTACCTGCAGAAGCCGCAGCGCGAGGCGAGCCGCTGCGGGAGCCAGCGGAGCGCGAGCCACTTCGTGAGCCGGCATTACCCGCGACGGCAGAGCGAGAGCGCGCGCCCGCAGACGACGTGCGCTTCTGCGCGGACGCGCCGCCGCGAGCGTGACTCGCCTTCCGATATTTTTGATTTTCGCGTGCGAACTGCTCGAACTCGGGCGTGGAATGGCCCGGCTCGAACGGATCGTATCCCTGATCGTTGTTAGCCATGCCCCAAGTATAAGCGCGATGCCGCGCGGCGCGCCCACTTCCACCGCGCCCCCACATCAAGATCGGCGCCGCGCGAGCAAGCTTCTTTCCTGAATTAGCGAAGTCGTGGACAGAAATCGCCGATATGCGAGCCATTCGAAGGCGAATGAGGGGATATGCGAACTCGCCCCACGCGTTTTCCCAGGTCAGAAATTTCAACATAAAGTTTTCCGAATGCAACTCCTCACATATCGACGATTTTTGTCCGCGACGAGTCGATTTCGAGATAAGAGAGGAACGGGACCAAGACG
>USJN01000318.1 GCA_900554945.1 uncultured Coriobacteriaceae bacterium
GTCTTCGAGGCGGTTCACGGCTCAGCTCCCGATATTGCGGGGCAGAATAAGGCGAACCCGACTGCGGAAATCTTGTCAGCTGCGATGATGCTCGATCATCTCGGCGAGCTTGAAGCTGCGGCTCGTATTCGAGCTGCAGTGAAGGAGGTTTATGCGGCTGGCGAGTGCCTGACGGGTGATATTCGCAAGCTGACGGGTTCCGACAAGCCTGCGTCGAGCTGCACCGAGTTCACCGATGCGCTGGTCGCGGCTCTCGCTAAGTAGATCGCACTCACCATCTTCTCGATGGTAAAAGGACGGTAACGGAAATGCTCGGTCTCGCGAGGGACTGGGCATTTTCGTGTATAGTGGGGAAAATTACCTTATCAAGGAGGGATATGTTTGAAGCAATCATCGGGACTTGACGCTTTGCTCGAGGCGCTTAAGCAATCCGGCATGAACACCGATTCGTTCGGCTCGCCTTTCGGCGGCGGCTCCGATGCGGACGACTCGGCCAAGGCTGCCGATGCGGGATCTTCTCGCGGTTCGGGTGGGCCGAAGGCGCCGCATGTCGAGATGCCGCACATCATCGAGAACATGAAATCGTGGAGCAAGAAGGCGATTATCGTTGCGATTATCGTACTCATTGTCGTTATTCTTGCTGCCTATTGGTGGTTCCATCCGCCTATCAACATCCATAGCGTCGACACCTGGTTCTTCATCGCGGTGTTCATCTTGCTGCCGACGTTTTTGTTCTTCCGCGTGCGCTCCTCGAATTACAAGGAAGGGAAGGGCAAGCGCGCCGAGCGCAACGAGGGCAAGGCGAAGACGTTTAAGGCGCTCTCCTTCATCCCTGTCGCCGTCGCTTGCGTGGGCATTATCGGTGCGTTGATGTCGCTGTCGCTTTTCCCGGGCAACGCGGCGAAATACGCAACGGTGCTCAACACCGTCGACCACGATTTCGCCTCCGACATTCAGGAGGTGAACTACTCCGAGATCCCCGTGATTGATCGTGATTCTGCGATTCTTCTCGGCAATCGCGAGATGGGTTCGATCCCCGAGTACGTCAGCCAGTTCGAGATCTCGTCGCTTTACAGCCAGATCAACTACCAGGGCACGCCGGTCCGAGTGAGCCCGCTCGGCTACGCCGACCTGTTCAAGTGGTTCACCAACCGCAGCTCGGGCATTCCCGCGTACGCGCTTGTCGACATGACGACGCAGGATGCGCAAATCGTGACGCTCGGTGACAACGCCATCTTCTATTCCCAGTCAGAGCCGCTTGCGCGCAACATCGACCGTTACGTGCAGCTGAAGTATCCCTTCTACATGTTTGACGAGAAGTCGTTCGAGATTGACGAGGATGGCCACCCGTGGTGGATCTGCCCCGTGCAGAAGCGTACGATCGGCCTGTTTGGCGGCACTACCATCGACCGCGTCGTCATGGTGAACGCGACGACGGGCGAGTGCACCGACATCTCGATTGATGAGGTGCCCCAATGGGTCGACCGCGCATATCCCGCAGAGCTTCTGATCGAGCAGTACAACTGGTCGGGTGCTTATAAGGATGGCTGGCTTAACAGCTGGCTCGGCCAGAAGAACGTGGTCCAAACCACCCCTGGTACCGACGGAAACGTCGGCTACAACTACATCGCGAAAGACGACGACGTGTGGGTTTACACCGGTGTCACTTCGGCGACGGCTGACAACTCCATCGTCGGGTTCGTGCTGGTGAATCAGCGCACGGCCGAGTCGCACTTCTATTCGGTTGCGGGCGCTACGGAAGAGTCGGCGATGCAATCCGCCGAGGGCCAGGTTCAGAACCTGCGCTACACGGCCACCTTCCCGCTGCTTATCAACGTGGCGAACCAGCCGACGTACTTCATGGCACTCAAGGACAGCGCGGGGCTTGTGAAGAAGTTCGCGATGATCGACATCCAGCGCTACCAGAACGTGGCGGTTGGCGATACGGTCGCGGAGTGCCAGAAGTCCTACGAGGCCCTTCTCGCGACGAACGGCGTCGACACGGGAGATTCCACGCCGACGGACGTGAAGCAGGCCAAGGGCATCATTGCGACGATGGCGCAGGCGGTCATCGAGGGGAATTCTCACTACTATGTGACACTTCAGGGTGATTCCTCGATCTACGATTTCCCGCTGCCCGGCATGCTCGAGATTGTCGCTTACTCGGCTGGCGATGAGATTTCCTTCACCTACATCGATGCTGGCACGACGGCACTTCCCGCTCAATCTATTGACAGTGTGAAGACGACGGGGCCTGAGCAGAAAAACGTTGACACCACGGTGTAGATGCGTATCATATAAGAGCTGCATAAAAGCAGTGCAAGATGAAATTGTTCCGCTGCCCAAGACAGCAGGCACCGAAAGGTTTAATCGCATAA
>USJN01000319.1 GCA_900554945.1 uncultured Coriobacteriaceae bacterium
TGTAAGTAAGTAACCTACTGAGTCTGGGGAGAACAAGTGGGTATGGAACAAGAACAGGGCATACTGCCCGCGTGCGCATACACGCACATCTCATCGGTGTTGGAAGTCTCGCGTGATAAGATCACCGACATCTGGCCCCTCAAGCAGGGCCTGACAAACGAGTCGTGGCATTTCACCACGCCAGAGGGCGAATACGTGTATCGACAACCGGGTGTGGGAACTGAAGACCTGGTCGACCGCAAGGCCGAGGCCGAGGCTCTGAAACTTGCGCGTTCGATCGGGCTCGACGGCACCTTCATCCATGAAGACGTCGAGCAGGGCTGGAAGCTTTCCCGCTTTCTCGTTGATTGTCGCGAGCTCGATGCGCACGACGCCGAGCAGGTCGCTTGCGCGATGCGCATGGAGCGCACGCTTCACGAAAGCGGCGCTCACCTTGCCCGCACGTTCGACTTCTACGAAGAAGGGAAGCGCTACGAGGCGCTTTTGCGCGAGCTGGGACCGATTACGGTGCCCGGCTATGACGAGCTCGCCGCAAAGGCGGATCGCGTCGCCGCCTTCGCGCACGCCGATGGCGCGTCCGTGTGCATCACGCACAACGACTTCTTCAACCTGAATATTCTCATTGACCGATCCGATCGCATGCACCTTATCGACTGGGAGTATGCCGGCATGTCCGATTACGCGCACGATTTCGGCACCTTCACCGTGTGCTGCGAACTTTCCGAATCCGAGGCCGACGCGGCGCTTGCGGCTTACTTCGGGCGCATTCCCACGTTTGCCGAGCGCTGCCATAACTTCGCGTTCGTGGCGCTCGCTGGCTGGTGCTGGTATCTGTGGTCGCTCTACAAGGAGGCCGTCGGAGGGAGCGCAGGTGAGTGGAAGGAAATCTATCTCAGCTATGCAGTGCGCTATTTTGACCGCGTGATCTCGGGTTATGAGGGAATTGCTCAGCAAGAGGAGAGGGGAATCGCATGAGGTTCGGCATTGCAAGCGGCTTTTTGTGGGGTTTGGACACCGTCATCCTGGGAATAGCCCTCACGATGGGCGCGTTCATCGGCACGCCCGAGGCTATTGCCTTCGCGGCGATTGCGAGCGCATTCATGCACGATGCGGCATGCGCTATCTGGCTTTTCCTCTACATGGGTGTGCGCCGGCGCCTTGGCGACACGCTTCGGGCCCTAAAGACCCGCAGCGGTAAGGTGGTCATGCTCGGCGCGCTTTTGGGTGGACCTTTGGGCATGACGGGCTATTTGGTCGCGATTAACAATATCGGCGCAGGCTATACCGCGATCATCTCCGCGTTTTACCCTGCGTTCGGTACATTCATGGCGTTTGTCCTGTTGAAAGAGCGCATGAGGCCGCGCCAACTCGTTGCGCTCGCCTGCGCGCTTGCGGGCGTCATGGTGATGGGGTACGCCACTTCGGGCGATTCGTCGGTCGGAAACGCGGTGCTTGGCTTGGTTGGCGCGGTCGTGTGCGTCGTCGGTTGGGGCAGCGAGGCGGTGCTGTGCGCTTGGGGCATGCGCGATGATGCGGTCGACAACGAGACGGCGCTGCAGATTCGCGAGACGACGTCCGCCATCGTGTACGCTGTGGTGGTGCTGCCGGCGTTCGGCGCATGGGCGTTCACGGCGAGCGCGCTGCCGTCGATTTCCACTGCCGTTGTGGTGCTGTCCGGCCTCGCGGGCGCGGCATCGTATCTGTTCTACTACAAGGGCATCGCGACCATCGGCGCGGCGCGCTGCATGGCGCTCAACATCACGTACTCCGCTTGGGCCGTCGTGTTCGGACTCGTGCTTCTGGGGAGCGTGCCGACCGTCGTGCAGATCGTGTGCTGCCTGGTCATCATGGCGGGCACGGTGCTCGCGGCATGCGACTGGGACGAGCTTTTCGGTCGCAAGAAGACCCCTCTGCCCGAGGACGCGTCGTAAGCGACGGGCGAGGTCACGCGGCGGGGCGCGTGGGACATTCGGGAGCGCGAGGCTGTGTGGTCCGGGGCGCGTGCTGTCTTCGGGAGCGCGGTTGCGCAGCTCGGGGCCTTCGGCCTCCGACCTCCCCCGACTCTTTGGTCCCGACCCTGGGTCCGCCACCAACCAGCCGCCCGCCCAACCCGCACAACCCGCCCGACCCCAGGTCCGCCACCAACCGACCTGCCCAACCTGCCCAACCTGCCCAACCCTGGGTCCGCCACCAACCGACCCGCTTCCATCTTCTCCGATGTCCCTCTTTCGTGGACAAAAATCGCCGATATGTGAGTCTTCCTACTCCAAGGAGAAGACGCGTTCAGAAGGTGAGAAGCTGTGACCTGGTATTTTACGGAAACGCCGCGGCCCTCTCGATCGGCCAGCTCGAAAGTGGCTCACATATCGGCGATTTT
>USJN01000320.1 GCA_900554945.1 uncultured Coriobacteriaceae bacterium
ACGGCATCGTTGATATAGCTGAGCCAGCGTTGCTCGTCGTCTTTGAGCGCCGCTCCGCCGGGATAGCCGCCGAAGAAGAGGAAGTCATCGAGGGAGTAGCCGAACGCATCCTTGCATTCGGCGAATTCCCAATGGGTGCTCCGGATCGTTTCGAATCGACCGGTAAGTCCCTCGACCAGGCCTCGTTGAAGGAGGATCGACGACGATCCGGTCAAAACCACGCGCAGGTCGATGCCGCTCCAGGTATCTTCGTCCCACAGTTCCTTCACGACGGCCGACCATTGGCTGACCAGCTGCACCTCGTCGATGACGAGTAATGCCGATGGCGACCCCTCGTTGATGAGGTTGCGGGCTTGGAGCCATTGGGCGCGAAGCCAGTCGCGACTCGAGGAGTCGATGCTTGCCAAGGCGACGTGGCGCGGAAGGTCGACCTGGGCGAGCGCCTGTCTGATCGCAGTGCTCTTGCCGGTTTGGCGCGGCCCGACGAGCATCTGGATGAAGCGGCGAGGTTCTCGCATGCGTGCGACGAGCGTGTTGACGAGAGGTCTGCGGTATTCGTGCATGGTCGCCTCCTATTGAGCAAATTTGCTCAATAGTAGCGCAAATTTGCTCAGCGGACAAGCAACGCCTTGATGCCTAAGAACACTGGCCGCAAAAGAACGGATGTTTCACGTGAAACATCCTGAGGTAAAAGAACAAATGTTTCACGTGAGACACTCGGGCTCCCGCCCTTTGGTTCCTCCAATTCCGATGCCCTTCTCGAGCACGGCTCGCCTCCCCGCACCCTCCCTGCAAACGACGAATCGACCCCGAAGAAGGGCTCCAGGGCGCCGGCGACTGGACGGACGAAGTTGACCTTGCGTGTGCGGCGGGCGTGAAAACTATTCGCGTCCTTCGATCACGTCGAGGAACTCCTGCTTGCCGTGGACGTCCATCTTCTGGTAGATATGGCGTAGGTGCGTGGTCACCGTGCCGCGCGACAGATAGAGCTCCTCCTGGATGCGGGTGCTCGAGCGGCCCTTCGCGAACAGGATCATGATCTCGGTTTCCTTCGGCGACAGACCGTATTCCCCGGCCACGTCTTTGCAGCGGTCTTGGAAGCGCTGGCGTTTCGGTTCGGCTTCGTCCTTGTCCTCGTCTCCTTTCGCCAGCGCGATGAGATCGTTCTCGTTGAACACGAACATGTACGAGATGAGGATGGCCAGCGTGGCCATGAGCGCGATCAGGCTGAGGCTTTGCGGCGAGAACGGCGCGAACGCGCACACGAACTGTCCCAACGACGAGCCCAGCAGCACGCCGAGCGTCACCATGCCCCAGCCGATGCCGAACACCATGATGCCCGAAAGCCGGTACGTGAACGAGATGTCGGCGAGGAGTATCCAGATAAGCACGTTGAACGTGCCGTAACCCGCCAACGCGATGGTGCTCTCGATTTCGGAGAAACCGGTGAACACGGGCAGCAGCATGAAGAACACGGCCATGACCAGCATCACCGAGCGGTACACGGGACGTAGGCCCGTTTTGCTGGAGAGCAGCACGCAGCCGTAGACGATGGCGATGGTGAGCAGGCTCGACCAAAGGAGCGGGAAGCGGTAGAAGTTCTCGACGCTGGCCTCGTTCGCGGTGATGAACACCGCGCGCACCACGCCGTCGGCCATGCCGATGAGGCATGCGCATATGCCGATCTTCCAGGAGAACTTGCCCAAGTGGATCTCGAAAGGCTGCACGATGGGCTCGATTTTCGACGACCATGTTTTCAGCTTCACGAACAGGATCCAGCCGGAAATCGCGGGCAGCAGCGCACAGATCACGCATGCTCCAACAGGCGGCAAGGCGAGCACGGCGGGGAAGAGGGCCGCCGCGATGAGGAAGGCGAGCGGCGCTTCGAACGAAGTGCGACGAGGATCGACGTTGCGGTACAGCTCGCCGTACCCCAGATCGATCAATCCCGATCCGGCACCGGTCAAGATCGAGCCCAGCGCGCATAGCTCGATCGACGGAGCATCTGGCAGCGTCGCGCAGGCGAGTGCAAGCGTGCCGACGGTGGTGAGGGCCGGTCCGAGGAACCGGAAGGCGCGGCGATTGATAAGCGTCGCGAAGCGCCGATGGAAGATCGCGCTCGCGAACAAGGTGGCGCATAGCACGAGCGTCGACCCCAGATACGCTCCCGCGGGCAGCGGTTCGCCGTTCCAGGTGATGGAGCTGGTGGCGGTGCCCAGGAACATGAGGTACACCCAGGCGCGCGCCAAGGCGAAGCCGACCATGCGCAGGTTCAGAAGGCTTCGCGGCGACGTTTCCCGCAATCGATCCTGAGCGGTTGTCAGCGGTTTCGGCATGTGCGTCACGAGAATTCCCCCTCAAGATCTCGATCCCC
>USJN01000321.1 GCA_900554945.1 uncultured Coriobacteriaceae bacterium
GGAAAAGTATGCCGTATAATTCGCCTATTCGACTATCGAGAGGGATGAAAATGGTTACTGGTGATTTTTGGGTACTCCTGGCGATGCTTCTGTATTTCATCGTCGTTGTGCTCGTCGGCTTCGTCTATGCGAAGAAGTCGAACGCCTCAAGCGAGGCGTACTTTCTCGGCGGTCGCGGGCTCGGCCCGTGGCTCACGGCGCTTTCCGCGGAAGCGTCGGACATGTCCGGATGGCTGCTCATGGGCCTTCCCGGCGTCGCGTACTTCACGGGCGCGTCGGACGCCATGTGGACGGCGATCGGCCTTGCGATCGGCACGTATCTCAATTGGAAGTTCGTGGCGAAGCGTCTGCGCAAGTACTCTGAGGTGGCGAACAACTCCATCACCGTCCCCGACTTCTTCTCGAACCGCTTCCACGACAACAAGCATGTTCTCATGACGATCGCGGCAATCATCACGCTCGTCTTCTTCTCGATTTACACGGGAAGCTGCTTTGTGACCTGCGGTAAGCTGTTCTCGACGCTCTTCGGGCTCGACTACGCGACGATGATGGTGCTCGGTGCCATCATCGTGTTCCTCTACACGTTCGTCGGCGGATATCTCTCCGTCTGCACGACCGACCTTATCCAGGGCACGCTCATGTTCTTCGCACTTGCCACGGTGTTCATCGGCAGCGTCGCGCAGGCGGGCGGCGTCGAGAACACGGTCGCTTTCCTGCAGGATATTCCCGGATTCCTTTCGGGTACGCAGATTGCAACCCCTATTCTCGATGCGGCGGGCAACCAAGTCGTCGAGAACGGTGCACCGCTGTTCGGAGCGGCAGGGGAGTACGGGCTCATCACCATCGTGTCGGGTCTCGCGTGGGGCCTTGGATACTTCGGTATGCCCCAGGTGCTCGTGCGCTTCATGAGCGTGCGTCATTCCGACGAAATCAAGAAGTACCGCATCATCGCGATGATCTGGCTGGTGGTGTCGCTTTCGAGCGCGGTATGCATCGGCCTTATCGGGCGCGCCGTCATCCCGACGGAGTTCCTCACACAGTCTGCCGCGGAAAACGTCTTCGTCGTGCTCTCGCGCATGATTCTGCCATCCTTCGCTTGTGGCCTCGTCGTTTCGGGCATCTTCGCAGCGGCGATGAGCTCCTCGTCTTCCTATCTGCTCATTTCCGGTTCGGCGGTCGCGACGAACATCTTCAAGGGTCTGATCAAGCGCGACGCGACCGATCGCCAGGTCATGATCGTCGCCCGCTTCACCTTGGCAGCCGTGCTTTTGTTCGGCATCTTCATTGCGATGGACTCCAACTCGTCTATCTTCAACGTTGTGTCCTACGCGTGGGCGGGCTTCGGTGCGTCGTTCGGCCCCCTCGTGTTGTTCTCCCTGTACTGGAAGCGCACGACGCTGCAAGGCGGTATCGCCGGCATGCTCGTCGGCGCTGCGTCGGTTTTCGCGTGGCATAACCTGGTGAAACCCCTCGGCGGTTGGTTCGGCGTCTACGAGCTCTTGCCGGCATTCGTGTTCGCCTGCATCGCCATCGTGGTAGTCTCGCTGCTCACAAAGAAGCCTTCCGAGGAAATCGAGAAGGAATTCGATACCTACATGGATCTCGACGTGTAGCGCGCCTTCGACACCAATTTCGCGAAACGGCCCCTGTGCAGACAGCGGGCCGTTTCTGTTTATGGGAGAAGACAGGATGGCGGTTTTCCGACTCTGCGAGAGATGGTGCCATCTCATTTTGCAGAGGGGAACGTGAGCGGGGGCCTTGGGAGCGCGTCCTACTGCTATGCTGACCAACGCCTTCCCAACTCGTTGATACAGCTATTACCTCAAAGCGCATAAAGAACGCCCCCGTTTCTCCTTGAAGAAGCGGGGGCGTTGAACGCATCTTATGGTGAGACGCTTAGAATCTCAGCGCATGGGTGAATCCCGACCACGAAAGGCTATCCGTATCGCGCACGTAAGCTCCGAACGTGGGAGCGTGCACGTAATGCGATCCGCCATAGCTTACCGCGATTCCCACGTGCCCGCTGCGCCAGAGGACATCGCCTGGGCGAGCCTCGGAAACAGGGCCGCGCCATGATGCGCAGTTGTAAAGCGATTCGCTTTGATGCGGAAGGGAAATGCCAATTTGCAAATATGCCCAGCGCACGAGTCCGGAGCAGTCGAAAGCGTTCGGACCTTCGGCACCCCACACATACGGGCACCCGATGCGCGACATGGCGTAGTCGACAACCGAACCATAGGAGGGAACATCGGAGCTGCCGCCAGTGTAGCCACCGCCGCTGCTCGATCCGCTGCCACTGCTGGAGCCACCGCCGCTGCTCGATCCGCTGCCAGAACCATGGTTGCGGTTCGCGGCCGCTGCTTCGGCCGCT
>USJN01000322.1 GCA_900554945.1 uncultured Coriobacteriaceae bacterium
ATTTGGCGGATCGTACGCTTGAAGCGGCCGTACGACTCGCCGGTTTCCAACTGGCCCTTGCACGTGGCCATCCAGTGGTCGAACAGGCGATTCGCGCTACCGGGTTCCACCTCGTAGGGGCGCGTGCGATAGAGACACTGCATGAGCACGTCGCCGTACTGCAGCGCGTACACGGCCTGGAGCAGCATCTTCGGCGTGATCTTGAAGCCGGGGTTGTGCTCGCCTAAGTCCTTGAACGAGATGGCGATCACGGGAATGTGCGCGAGGCCCACAGCCTTCAGTGCCTTGCGGATCAGCGAGATGTAGTTGGTGGCGCGGCAACCGCCGCCCGTCTGCGTGATGAGCACGGCAAGCTTGTCGGTGTCGTAGCGCCCCGACATGACGGCTTCCATAATCTGGCCGGTGACCAGGATGGACGGGTAGCAGATGTCGTTGTTCACGTACTTGAGGCCCGCATCGACCGCGCCGTGGTCCACACTCGGCAGAAGCTCGACGTTGTAGCCGAAGCGGCTGAAGATGGGCACGAGAAGCTCGAAATGGTACGGCGCCATCTGCGGAGCCAGGATGGTGTAGCCCTGCTCCTTCATCTCTTCGGTGAACACCGCGCGCGGGAACTCCGTGTCGGCGCCCTCGCGCTGGCGCATGCGCTCCTGAGCCTCGGGCGCAGCCTTCTCGTTGAACGCGTCGGGAACGGCATCGGGCGAGATCTCGATGTCGCACGCGGGGCAACTAGCGGGCGTCGCGGTGCGTTCGGCCTCTTCATCGGCCTGATCCTTCAGTGCGGCAAGGAGGCTGCGCACGCGAATGCGGGCAGCGCCCAAGTTGGACACCTCGTCGATTTTAAGCACGGTGTACACCTTGCCCGCCGACTCGAGGATTTCCTGCACCTGGTCGGTGGTAAGCGCATCCAAGCCGCAACCGAACGAATTCAGCTGGATGAGGTCGAGGTCGCGACGCTCGGTCGCCACCTTCGCCGCCGCATAGAGGCGCGTGTGGTACATCCACTGATCGACCAGGCGAATCGGGCGCTCGAGCGTGCCCAAGTGCGCGATGGAGTCCTCGGTGAGCACCGCCAGCCCAAAGCTCGTGAGCAGCTCGGGGATGGCATGGTTAATCTCGGGGTCGTTATGGTAGGGGCGGCCCGCCAGCACGATGCCGTGGGTGCCCGTCTTCTCCATCCATTTCAGGGTCTCGGTGCCCTTCACGCGCATGTCGCGCTTGAACGCCTCGTCTTCGGCCCAAGCGGCGTCGACCGCGGCGCTCACTTCCTCCTGAGTCGGGGTGGCAACGCCTTCGCCCATGAGCTCGGGGTGCGCCTCGATAAGTTCAACCATCAGGCGCTTCTTCAGGTGTTCCTTCTTGTCGTAGGGCAGCCACGGGTTCAAGAACTGCGTCGAAGACTCACGCAGCTCGTCGATGTTCAGGCGCAGCGCCTCAGCGTAGCTCGCCACGATCGGGCAGTTGAAATGGTTGCCCGCCGTGTCGTCCTCCTGGCGCTCCCACTTGCTGCAGGGGAACCAGATGAAATCCGGATGCTTATCGAGCAGGTTCATGATGTGGCCGTGCGAGAGCTTCGCCGGGTAGCACACACTCTCCGACGGCATGGACTCGATGCCCGCCTCGTAGGTCTTCTTCGTAGACGGGTCGGAAAGCACCACGCGCCATCCGAGCTTCGTGAAGAAGGTGAACCAGAACGGGTAGTTCTCGTACATGTTGAGCGCGCGCGGGATGCCCACGGTGCCGCGAGGCGCGTCTTCGGGGGCCAAGGGCTCGTAGCCGAAGGTGCGCTCGGCCTTGTACTCGAACAAGTTCGGCACGGCCGACTTCTCGGCGCCGGTGCCCAAACTCTCGCCCTTCTCGCAGCGGTTGCCGGTGATGAAGCGGCGGTGCTTGCCCGTCGCCGCATCGATGCCGAAATCGTTCACCGTGAGCAGGCAGGCGTTCGAGCAGCCCTTGCAGCGCACGGTGCGATGCGTCGGCGCGAGCGCCTCGATTTCCTCAAGCGACAGAAGTCCGCTTAGGGGCACCTTCGGGCCCAGATCCGGCGACAGCGGCACGTTCTCGGTGCGCCGGCGCGTCTCCTCGAAGCGGTCGCGGGCCAACAATGCCGCGCCGAAGGCGCCCATGTTGCCGGCGATATCGGGGCGGATGGCGTTCACTTCGGAGAGCTGCTCGAAGGCGCGCAGCACCGCGTCGTTCAAGAAGGTGCCGCCCTGCACGATGACCTTCGTGCCCACATCGTGCGGGTCGCGAATCTTGATGACCTTGAACAGGGCGTTCTTGATGACGGAGATCGCCAGGCCCGCGGCGATGTCGCCCACGGTGGCGCCTTCCTTCTGCGCCTGCTTCA
>USJN01000323.1 GCA_900554945.1 uncultured Coriobacteriaceae bacterium
TCCCCGTCGAAGACCGCCACGAAGCCGGGTTCCTCGCGCCGATGGCGAGGCGGCGGGCGCATGCCGGATAGGGCGAGGCGGGAACCTGGGCCCGCCCGGAAAAAGCGCTCGGGCGGGCATTGTGCGTCAAAGGGGGATTCCAAACTCCGATTTTGCCGCACATAGGCTACCGAATTCGTGCGCGAGGCGGCGTCTGGAAGCTCAAGCCCCCTGCCCTGAGAGAAACCGCTCCCACCTGTCGAATTCGGATAAAGCCTGCATGCGGCCTCGCTCGTAGTTGCGGGCGAGCTTCTCCGCGTCGCGCTCGGTGTTCTTCACGCCCTGATCGTTCGCGTAGAACACGTAGGCGCGGCCCTCGGCCTCGAGTCGGTCGAGCCGGTCGAGTTCGGCGTCGTAGCGCCGGTTCCAGGTGTCCAGCGCCTCCCGCATGCGCGGACGCCGCCAGAAGAACGCGTCGTAGAAGCGGTTGGGCTTGAGCGGTCTGCGGAAGCCGCGCGGACGCGTGCAGACGACGAAGAACCTGCTCAGCCCATCGTCCATCGCGCGCGGCACCATGATGCCGCCGCCTCGTCCGATGCCGCCGTCGTACAGCGCACGCCCGTCGACGACCGTCGGCGGCAGCACGATGGGATAGCTCGTCGAGGCGCGGACGCGCTCCATGAGCGTCTGCTCGGTAGGAAAATCGCCGCGCGTGAAACAGACCGTCTCGCCCGTGTCGCGGTCGATGGCCTGCAAGGTGGCGCGCGCTGGGTTCGCTTGGAAGGCGTCGAAGTCGAAGGGCAGCGCGCAGCTTGAGAGGACGCGCGCATCGCCGTGCAGCGCTGCGCTGACGCCGTCGGTATCCACGAACGGCGTCACCCACCAGCGAAACGAAAGATCGTCGAGGCAGACGGTGAACGAGGCCTCGTTGCGGCGCGCGTCGCGCGAAACGTAGTCGATCGCATTCGTCGCCCCCGCCGACAATCCGTAGACGTCGTCGAAGAACAGCCTCTGCTCCAGCATGACGCTGATCGCGCCCGCCGAATACGAGTTGCGCATCCCGCCGCCCTCGAACACGAGCGCCACGTCGTGCACCGTGCTTTCCAACATGCGCAACCTCCTTCAATGCCGATGCGAACCTGTATATTCGCCCACGATACGCGGAGAAGCGAACAGACGACGCGTACGAGCTCAACCGTCATCGGACACTCGGAGATCCGTCAATCTTGCGTGGAGAAACCATGAACGAGTCTCGCCAACGTGCAGAATCAATCGGCGCTGCTTAAGCTGTAGGCATTTTCATCAACAGGAGGATGTATGTCTTACGACGGTCGAACATTCATATCGAAGGAAAACTCGTCGAACGGAGAAGTGGACGGGCGCACAAGGTTTCACTACCGCCAAAACGGAAGCACCGTCTGGACGCACTATGAAGGCGGGGATATCGTGCGCGGCAGCCTTTTAGGAACGGCCGACGAGCAAGGTAATCTGCACTTCTGTTATCACCACCTCAATGTCGCAGGTCAAGTACGCGCAGGAGAATGTTGGAGCCGTCCGACGAAACGCGCCGACGGAAAGCTGAGAATGAACGAGACATGGCGCTGGTTCAATGGCGATCGTTCGGAAGGCTCATCGATAGTCGAAGAGGAGTAGATAGCTGGACGAATGCAGCGCAAGGTGTTCGCTGCCGGCTTGTCGACGAGCACGGCCGACCCTCCGGGGCCCGCGCGGCTATTCCCCGCGCACCAAGTCGAGCAGCTCCTGCTTGTTGTGCACGTCGAGCTTGCCGTAGATGCGGCGCGAATGGGTGCGCACCGTGTTCTCCGACAGGTACAGCGTCTCGGCGATGTAGGGGCGCGAACGGCCTTTGCACAGGTACTGCATGATCTCGATCTCGCGCGGCGAGAGCCCGCAGCGCTCCCCCACCGTGCGGCACCGCTCGTCGATGCCGTCGCCTTCCCCGATGGCGCGGCGCTCGTCGCCGTTCAGGTCGGACAGCAGCAGCTGCACGTCAGGCGAGCGCGACGGCAGGAAGAACGCCACCATCACCACGGTCACCACGAGCATGAACGAGGCAATGACGGGGTCGAACGTCTCGAGCTCCAGAAACGATGCAGCGCTGCGTCCCAGCCAATCGGGAAACGAGTACAGCAGCATACCAGGGCAAAACACCATGAACGGCTTGAACGGCCCGTGGTGCGCGACATTGGCCAACCCCAACCACAAAAACATCTTCGCCACCACTACCGCTGCACCCGTGAACGCCTGGATGAACTGCGCCATGCCGAACGCCACCAGCATGAACAGCGCCACCGCCATCAGCACGTACGTGAAGCGCCACTCCAC
>USJN01000324.1 GCA_900554945.1 uncultured Coriobacteriaceae bacterium
TCATTGCGCCGCCGAGCGTGGAGCACGAGCCGGGATACACCGTGTAGGCGTAGAACGGCGGGTTGTTCAGCGGGTTCAGTGTGGCGGGCGAGCGGTGAAACTCGGGATCCTCGCCGTTTTCGCAGACCTGGTTCCAAGTGTCGATGGTGGCCTTGAGCGTGCCGACGTCCATCCACTTGTCGATCTCCTTCATCTTGGCGGCGAGCTCCTCGATGGTGTCGGCCTTGATGATCCAACCCTTGTCCACTTCGGCCTGGTTGTCGTCGGACCAGCCTTCCCAGTCGCGCAGTTCGTCGGGGAGCATGGTGGTGAAGTTGCCGCACTCGAACCAGTCGCCTTGGCGCGTGGACATCGGGCCGGCTTCGAACAGCGTCTGGTCGAACACGCACCAGCTGGGGCAGTGATCGTAGTCGCAGATCTCGTCGTTGAAGTGCGTGAACGCGTGCCATCCGTTGTGCGGGGAGCCGATGCGCATCTCGTCGACCCAGCGCTTCCCCAGGCGATCGGTGTAGATGAATGTCTGATCCGGCGGCATGATGAGGATGAGGAAGTCGTTCTCGGGATCGCGCGTCCACATGCCGTACATGGCTCCGGCCATGCCCATATGCCACAGCTTGCCGCCTCCCTCCTCGACCATCTTGATGCCGTCTCCTGTGTTGTACTTCCAGCCCTCGAATTTGAAGGGGTAGCATTTGAGGTACTTGCGCTTCATATCCTCGTTGAACTCGAAACCGCCCGTGCAGAGGATGACGCCCTTGCGAGCCTTGACCGTCTTCTCCTCGGAGCCGATCATCGTGGTGCAGCCGACGATCTCCTTAGTGTCGGGGTTCTGGATAAGATGCTCGTCATGGCAGTCGAACAGCACCTCGATGCCTAGATCCTTGCGCTTCTGGTCGAGGATCTCGAACGAGGCCATGCCGAATCCCGGAGGGTCGGCGATGGACTGGCAGCCCGCACCGCCCGGCAGGAAGGAGTACTCGGGAATGGTGCCTGCGATGGCCTGCTCGTTGATGTCGTATTCAAGTTCGTACTTGTCGGCGTATTCGCAGTTTCGCAGGCCTTCTTCGATCCAGGCGTCGATGACGGCCGAGGGCGTGTCCACGTCTTGCGTCATCTCGTGCCAGTACTGGCGCATGCCCTCAGCGTCCTTGATGACGGCGAACTCGCCGTTGTTGATGGAGCTGTTGCCACCGCCGCGCACCGGAGCCTTCTCCAGCACGAGCACCTGCTGTCCGCACTCGTCGGCGCCGATGAGAGACGCCCACATGCCCGCGCCTCCGTAGCCGATGACCAAGAGGTCGCACTCGTAGTCCCAGCTCTTCGGCAGCCACTCCTGCGACGCGCCTGCGTCCGACGAGCAGCCGGCCAGCGCGGCGGAACCTGCCACAGCGGCGGCAGCGACGCCCGCTCCCTTCAGAAACGAGCGGCGCGACAGCCCTCCCTGTTCTTTCGTGCTCATTGCCTCTCCTTCTCCTTGCATTGTTTTGGTTTCGCCTTGAACGGTCGGCGACTTCGTTTACCGTACGCGGGATGCGTTCGCTTGCCATCGAGTTCGACGCCCTATTTTTTCCTTGTCGGGAGATCGGCAGGTGGGAAGCATCGGGGCGGAGCCATTAGGGCGCTCCATCCGATATGCGATGAAGAGGAGATTGCTATACTGGGCACAGGGGACGGTGCCGCACCGCGCAAGGGAAGCGGGATTCGATGAAAGAGGGGAGCAATGGGGACGTGTCTGCGGAACAAGCTCACGGCATTTTGCCCTGACTGGAAATCGTTGGATTTCTATATCGTGCTGCTCGGTCTTGCGTTCTGCCGAGCATGGATTGTATTGTGCCTTTCCGCAGCTGCAGTGACGACGCTCGTGACGAACTCGAACTGGGCGTTCCTGCTTGCCGGCTCCACCGCTGCCGCTGGCGTTGCCGTTGCAGCGCGACGCGCTGCAACGCAGGATCGATTCGAGGCGCGAATGCGCGGTCTGACGGGGGCGCTTACCGTGTCATGCGCTGTTGCGACACCGATAGCCCTGGCGTGCGGTCAGCCGATCGCCTTGGCGGCGCTCGTGGTCGTCGGAGGCGCTGCCTCGAGCTTCTTGCAGGTGCTGTGGGGAAACGAGTACGCTCGCCGCCCCGTGCCGTTCGCGCTTGCGTGCTATCCTGCCACGGCCGTCGTCATCGCGCTGCTCATTGCCCTCGTCATAGGCGAGCGAGGGTTTCTTGCGTTCTTCGTGTTTCCGATCATGTCGTTCGTGCTGTTGCTGGTGGAGACTTCGCGCATCGACAAAGAGCAGTCGCTCGACGGGGTCTCGGTCGAGCCGGCAAGGC
>USJN01000325.1 GCA_900554945.1 uncultured Coriobacteriaceae bacterium
AGCGCGTAGGCGAAAGCGACAGCCGCCACTACCACGACGAACGCCGCAGCATGGTACGCCACCGCGAAGGGCGAAGTCGTCACCTGCGTGCGCATGAACGCATCGAACTCGCTGCGGAACAGATGGTCGATCACGCCCCATGCGAACACGATGGCCGCCAGCTTCACGAGCATCAGCGTCGACGCTCCGTGCCCCTCTTGCGAGGCGGGAACCTCGC
The DNA here is from genome assembly GCA_900554945.1 of uncultured Coriobacteriaceae bacterium. Classification (GTDB taxonomy): domain Bacteria; phylum Actinomycetota; class Coriobacteriia; order Coriobacteriales; family Eggerthellaceae; genus Ellagibacter. Next base: position 218 of record USJN01000325.1, read on the forward strand.
TCGACGGGCGTTCATCTGCGTGTTCGCGTTGCCCAACTCGCAGGCAGATCGTCGACACCAGGGGCAACGCGATGGATGTCGCGACGACCGTGTAGATATTCGCGATCGAGATGATGGCGTTGATGGCGCAGGTCAGCACTTGCGACAGGAACAGCGTGAGGAACATGCTCTGCGCCGATAGCCTGCCGAACAACTGCATCCAGAACAGGTAGAGCAAAACCGACAGCGACCCTGCAACCGCGATGACCACGTCGCCCGTTACCGACACGGAGTTCCTCGTAACGAGCGGCAGAACCAGCACGGCGCCCATGAGCGCCATGGCCACGCCGAGCGCGAGCGGCTTCACCGTGCGCTCGAGCACCGCGAACAGGCGTCGTCCGCCTAGGAATATCACGAGGCATGCCAGAGCAGCCGCCACGATCGAAGGCATGCAGGCACCATGGGGAGGCTTGTTCACGAGCGCGCTCATCATGTTGTCCGGCGTGGCCGCCGTGAGCAACGTTGGCGAGATCGACACCGCGCAGCCGAATCCCACGGCAAGCGTCACATTGGCCCGCGTGGCCGCCTTCGCCCACGCGTCTTTCAGAGCAGTGCGATTCCCCATGGAAGACCCCCGTATCCCCTACGATCTTCCGCTTCCCATTCTACCCCAATAGCATGCGTCCGAACAACGTGTCGCCACCTGGGAAAACGAAAGATCATATAACGGAACCGATGCGGTTTCGCACGCTCATCCACCGCTTCCGATACCTCTTTCCCCAGCGATTTGCCAGAGTATTCGTAACGTCCTGCGCCGCACCGAGGCGCAGGGCACGGGGACATCGAGGAGAGGAGTCACGTATGACGAAATGGGGAATGCTCATCGACCTCAAGCGCTGCGCAGGGTGCGGGGCGTGCGTCGTGGCATGCCAGCTGCAGAACAACCAGAGCCCGGGCGTATCCTGGGTGAAGCTCGACACGGTTGAATGGGGCGAGGCCGCAGGCGAGGCGGGACGCGCTTACCTTCCGCACGCCTGCATGCACTGCGAGAACCCCGAATGCGTGTCGGTCTGCCCCACCGGCGCCAGCCAGAAGCTCGACGACGGCGTGGTGATCGTGGATTACGACGCGTGCATCACCTGCGGCTACTGTATGTCGGCGTGCCCGTACGGCGCGCGCGTGCTCAACGAGGGCAAGGGCAACTACTTCGGCGAGTACGCCCAGGCGCCCTACGAGGCCTACGGCGTCCAGCGCTCGCGCGTGGTCGAGAAGTGCATCTTCTGCCGTGAGCGCGCGGAGGAGGGGCTGCCCGTCGCCTGCGTGCTCAACTGCCCGGCGCACGCGCGCTTCTTCGGCGATCTCGACGACCCTGAAAGCGACGTGAGCAAACGCATCGCCCTAGGCGATGCCGTGCGCGTCGACGAGACATCGTTCTATTACGTGCCCATGAACGGCATGGACGAAGACCTGCTGCCCACGGCCGCAGGAGGCGCTTTCGCAGAAAGTTCGAAAGCGGCGCCCGGCATCGACCCTGTCGCAGCGACGGTGGGCGTCGTCGCGGTAGCCGCGGTCGGCGTGGGCGTGGGCGTCGGAGTGAAGAAGTCGAAGGACAAGGCGAAAGCGCAAGCCAAAACCGAAGCGAAGAACGAATAAGGAGGGCGCACTCATGACTACGATTGACGAAACAGCGATGCAACACACCATCAGCCGCCGCTCGTTCGTGAAGGGCGCGTCCGCCCTGGCCGCCGGAGGCGCGCTGGCCAGCGCGTTCAGCTTCGACATCGCGCACGCCGAGGGCACAGTTGACCCCGATGCCCCTGTCGAGAAACGCTACACGTACTGCGACATGTGCAATCAGGTTCCCAAGTGCGGCATGACCGCGTACGTCCAGGACGGCAAGATCGTGCGCGTCGAATCGAGAACGCCCCATCCCACCACGCCCCTTTGCGCCAAGGGCCTGGCAAGCATCCAGGAGCTTTACGACCCCAAGCGCCTGCAGACGCCGCTGCGCCGCACGAATCCCAAGGGCACCGGGCAGTCCCAATGGGAGCCCATCACCTGGGACGAGGCTTACGACACCATCGTAAGCGAGTTCAACCGCGTCAAGGAGGAGGACGGCCCCGAC
>USJN01000326.1 GCA_900554945.1 uncultured Coriobacteriaceae bacterium
GGTATCGTTACATTCCAATCCTGATTATCGGAGTATCATATCGGGCAGAGAGAAGACCTGAACCACCGCCGATCACGGCGGCGCGACGAACATGAAAGAGAGGGATCGTATGCCCAGTTTCCCCAATCCGTTTGCAGGCAACGTCGACCGCAAGATGACGAACACCGAGCTCATGCAGGCGCTCCGTATCGACATCGCGGGCGAGCTTGAAGCCATCTTCCTGTACGACGCCCACTATCAGGCAACCGACGACCCGGCCGCCAAGGCCGTGCTGGCCGACATCCGCGACGAGGAGAAGGCCCACATGGGCGAGCTCATCACGCTGATGCGCCACCTCGACCCCACGGAGACGGAGTTCTTCCTGGAAGGCGAAGGCGAAGTGCAGGAGAAGCTGGCCGAGCTGGGCATCAAGACCGACGGCGAAATCGCCCCGGCGCCCGCGGAGCCCGCTCCCGCCCCCACCGTCGGCGACCTTTCCTAACGCAACCGACTTCCGGCGCGCAGCCGCCGACGAATGTTTCACGTGCAACATTCGTACGTGCTGCCGCCTTCTCAAGAAAGGAGTCCCTCATGGACTATCTCGCTCGCGAATCGGCCGACCTTTCGGACGGCCTGTGGAACCGCATCGACGAAACCGCTATCGGCACCGCCCGCGCCCAGCTGACCTGCCGTCGATTCCTCAAGGTGTTCGGCCCGCTGGGCGCCGGCGTGACCACCGTAGCCGTCGACGGCGTGAACAAGGAAGAGGTGCTTGAGGACGGCATCGGCCGCATCGTCGGCCGCACGCAGCTCGAGCTGCCGCTGTTCTACGAGGACTTCACCCTGCTCAGCCGCGACATGGAGTATGCCGCGCAGACCGGCTACCCGCTGGATCTGTCCGTGGCCATCGCCGCCGCCAAGAAGGCGTCGCGCCGCGAGGACGACCTCATCCTCAACGGCAGCAAGGCGCTGGGCACCGACGGCTTGCTCACGGTGAAAGGGTCGTCGAAAATCAAGAAGAGCGACTGGTCGCAGGGCGAGAACAGCTTCGCCGACATCACCGCCGGCGTCGCCCAGCTGGCCAAGACCGGCTACCTGGGCCGCTACGCCCTCGTTGTGTCGCCCGATCTGTTCCTCGACCTGCAGCGCTTGCAGCCGAACACCGGCCTGCTGGAGATCGACCGCATCAAGAAGCTCATCGGCGACAACGTGTACATGACCAGCGTCATGGGTCCCGGCAAGGCCGTGCTCGTGTGCGCCGAGCCCGAGTACCTGGATCTTGCCATCGGCCTGGATCTGTCGGTTGGCTACCTGGAGCTCGCGGACTTCAACCACACGTTCCGTATCATGGAAACAGCCGCCCTCCGCGTGAAGGACCCCGCCGCCATCGTGGTATTCGCGTAAACGCGCGGCGCACCCGCAACCCGCACCGCACAAGGAGCCGGCAATCGCGCCGGCTCCTTTTTCATGCAAGATCCTCGATGCCGAACGCCTCTTTGCCGTCGTCGCTCAGCTTGAACTTGAGCGGGCGCAGGGAAACCGCTTCGACGAAGTTTGCGCGTTCGAGCTCGAGCGCGTACTTGCGAGCGCTCTGGGGCGTGACTTCGAGATAGGCCGCGATATCGCGGAGGGTCACTTCGGGGCTCGACCCGAAAAGCGCGACCTGCACCATCTGATACAGCACACCGCAGGCGCGATCCGACAGCGCCCCACGAAGCCGGATCTCTTCGAGACGGCCCTCCGCCGTCGACAACGCGTCGCGGCGCGTTCCCAATTCTGCGACAAGCTCTTCTTGCGCGATTCGCACCAAGTCCATCATCTGGAGCACGAAGAAAGTAGCCTCGCCGTGGTTGAGCGGATCTTCCGTCACCGAAAAGGCCTTGTAGTACGCTCCTTTGTGCTCGGCTATGACACGGCAGAGCGACAGCGTGGTGGGCAGTGACAAGGGATTGCTCAGGTAGAGGGCCAGCAGGAACCGTCCCGTTCTTCCGTTGCCGTCGTAGAACGGATGGATGTACTCGAACAGGTAATGGGACAACAGCGCGCTGTACACTTCGGGCATGTCTTCAGACGACACGAGGTCGATCATCTTGTCGAGATACGACACGATGGCGTCCTCCGGCTCGACGCCCCGATGAACCACGCGATCGGTTGGCGCCTTGATATCGACGCCGAATTTGCGGAACAGCTGGCCGTCGGGAGCGTCCCCCGCTTTCAGCGTGCCGGCGACGACCGCGTCGTACAGCGCGCGGATGTCCGCAGGCGTTTCGGGCAGGGCGACATCGCCGCCGGCGTAGTTTTCGTGGAGGATTGGCTTGACGTTCTCGCCGGAGGC
>USJN01000327.1 GCA_900554945.1 uncultured Coriobacteriaceae bacterium
GGTGGCAAGCGCTTGGGCGATGGCGACGCGCTGGCGCTGCCCGCCCGAAAGCGACAGCGGGTGATCTTCGGCGAACAGGTCGAGGTCGAGGTCGCACAGGATGTCGAGCCCGCGTTGCTTCCTGTCGGGTCCCTCCATGCCGAGCACCACCTCGTCGAGCACGCTTTCCGAGAAGAGCTGGTGGCTCGCATCCTGCATGACCATGAAGCATTTTCGCCTGCGCGCACGCTTTCCCAGGCGAGCCCCTTCTAAGGTCACGGTTCCGTCGCATCGGTTGAGGCCGCATACGGCCTCGGCGAAGGTGGACTTTCCAGCGCCACATGCGCCGACAAGCGCCGTGATGCTTCCGACGGGAAACTCGAGGCTGGCGATTTCGAGGGTTTTCTCGAGGACTCCGTTTTTCCGGCAGTGTGCCGTCAGGTTCTCGAGGCGTACCACGTTTTCTCCGAGCGTCGCCTTTTGCGCATAGGGCATCGCTGGGACGCCACAGCAACCGCTGTTTCGGAAGACGTCGTCGACGCTTCGCGCGCGCAGCCCGAGCCGTATGCGCTCGGCATCGTCGAGACGCGCGAACTCGTCAGCCGTCCATCGGCGCGCGAGGCGGCCGTTGTCGAGGTAGAGCACGTAATCCGCGATCCCTTCAAGGTAGTGGATCCGATGCTCTGCCACGAGTACGGCGGTCCCCGTGGCCTTCCAGCGCGAAATTGCCATGCGAAGCTGCGCGATTGCCTCGAAGTCGAGGTTAGACGACGGCTCGTCCAGCACGACGAGCGCGGGAGACGTAGCCGCGGCGCTTGCGCACGCCACGCGCTGCTTCTGACCGCCCGAGAGAGAAAAGAGGCTTTCGTCGATCAGGGGTGTTAGATTGAACTCCTTTGCCGAAGCGTCCACCCGCCGTTCGATATCGGCGGGTTCGAATCCCAGGTTCTCGCATCCGAAGGCGACTTCCCCCCGAACATCGACGTTGTAGAACTGAGTCTTGGGATTTTGAAAGACGCTGCCGACGAATCGTGCGGTCTCCCAGAGCTCCGCATGCGCGACGTCGAGGCCGCATACGCGAACGGTGCCGGTTTCCGTCCCTTCGTAGAAATGCGGCGCGAGGCCATTCGCGAGGCGCGTGACGGTGGTCTTGCCGCAGCCGGACGGCCCGCACAGCAACGCAACCTCGCCTTTCCCCAGCGAAAGGGATATCCCCTCGACACCTGCTCCGGAGTGTCCCCCCGCATAGGAAAACGACGTTTCGCTCATGAAAAGGACGGGGGATTCGGTCTTTGTTTCTTTTACCATGCGATCGCCTCCGGGAATGCGAGGCTCAAGGCGAGCGCCGCCGTTGCGGCAAGTGACACAGCGATAACTACAGCGTCGACCAATGCGAACCCGACGCTGCCGGTGTTCGTTCTTGGCCAAGGCGCGCCGAGTCCTCGCGCCAAGGCGGCCGCGGACAGATCCTCTCCGATGGAGACGGCGCAGCTCATGAGTGGGACGAGGCAGTTTTCCACATAGGAAGCCCCGCGGGAGATTGGGGTGATGTTTCGCATCCGCATGGCAGCGTTAATCGCCCGCGCTTCCTGGCCAAGCGTGGGAAAGAACCTGAACAGCACCGACAGCGGAATGGCAATCCAGTCGGGAATGCGCATGCGCCCCATTGCCGCCATGAACTCGGATACCGTCGTCGTGGCGAATACGAAATATGCGAGTGCAAGGGTGGGCACGAAGCGGGAGACTACAGTCGCCGTCGCAACGGTAATAGCGTTCGCTATACCTTCAAGCGTGGGCGCGGCGAACGCAGCGAGCGCGTAGGACCCGAGATACGCCGCGAGCATGAGCCCTGCCGCATGCATGCGCCCTGATATCGCGAGCAGGCCGAACGGAAACAGCAGCATCGCCGTGCGCACGGCGAACATCGCGCCTCCGTTTCCTCCGAGCAGGAGTACTGTTGAGACTGCGAACAGCATCACTATCTTTGTGCGCGGGTCGAGCTGCACCGACCGCTCTCCTGCCTTTGACCGAAGCAGTTCCATTATCTAAGGTCCTTCCGCGGCATCTCTACGCGATGCCCGCGCGCACGAAATGTTTCTTCAAGATGGCGCGCCCGATGAAGCCACCGATGATTCCCGTTGCAAAACATGCTACGAGCAGAACCGGATACATCTCCGGCTGCAGATAGGTCATGAGCTCATTCACGTAGGCGTCGCCGTATTGGGCGCGCACGGTGGGGAGGTACGTGTCTGCAGTGATGAGAAACGGCAGGAAGTTGCCGATAATCCAGCAACTGAACACGCCGTGCGACAGGATGGCACGCGATGCCGAC
>USJN01000328.1 GCA_900554945.1 uncultured Coriobacteriaceae bacterium
CCTCGTCGAGCAGGCGCGATGCATCACCGATCCGCTCGCGGTTCGGGACATCGACGGCCACGAACGTCCCGACCTCCCCCATGAAGTCGCGTGCGTAGACCATATCGGCAAGCCCCGGAAGGAAGGAGAGACGAACATCGGGCTTCTCGGGTTTCGCCAAAACGCACGTCACCCGCTTTCCGAGGCGCTTCAAGATTCCCGCCAAGGCGAGCTGCGAGCCCAAACAATCGCCGTCAGGACTCACATGCCCGCAGATCACATAATCATCGCGCGATTTCAAAACCGCGGAAATCTCCGTAAGCGAAACATTCGTTTGCGGGGTGACCGGCATGCTACTCGCCCTCTTCTTCCTCTTTCACGATGACCGGCGGACGCTGCGACTCGCGCGCCAGGGCGCCGGCGATGCGCTCCGCCGTGTCGACGCTTCGATCGAGCATGAAGCGCAGCTCGGGGGCAACGCGCCAGGAGAGGCGACGCGCCATGAGCGAGCGAATGCGCCCGCTCGCGCGCGTGAACGCCTCGCCCACCTTGTCGTAGCGCTGCTTGTCCGTCGAGTAGTACACGTTGCACACGCTGCGGTCGAAGGACACCTCGCAGCCGGTGATCGTGACCATCGACAGCTCGGGGTCGGATATATCGAACAGAAGGATGCTCGCGATGACCTCGCGCGCCTGCTCGTTGACTTTGCGGCTGGAAGATCCTTGTTTCATGCCGACCTCCTATTCCGTGCGCTCGACCTCTTTGACGATGTAGCCCTCGATGGTGTCGCCCACCTTGAGGTCCTGGTATCCGCTGATGCCGATGCCGCACTCGTAGCCCTGCTTGACCGACTTGACGTCGTCCTTGAAGCGACGCAAGCTGGCGATTTCGCCCTCGAAGATGACGGTACCGTCGCGCACGATGCGGACCTTGTCGTCGCGATGGAGCTCGCCGTCGGTGATATAGCAGCCCGCAATCGTGCCAACCTTGGGCACCTTGAAGGTCTCGCGGATCTCGGCGACGCCGGTGTCCTCCTCGACGATGTCGGGCGAGAGCAGGCCGACGCGTGCGGCGTTAATGTCCTCGATCGCCTGGTAGATGACGCGATACAGGCGGATGTCGACCTTTTCCTTCTCAGCCTGCTGTTTCGACTTGCCGGTTGGGCGAACGTTGAAGCCGATGATGATGGCATCGGAGGCAGCTGCGAGCGTGACGTCGGTCTCGGTGATTCCGCCGACGGCGGAGTGCACGATGTTGATGCGCACCTCGGACTGATCCATCTTCTCGAAGGCGTCGCGCAGAGCCTCGATGGAGCCCTGGACGTCGGCCTTCACGATGAGGTTCAGATCGGTGGTCTTGCCGTCCTCGATGCGGCTGAACAGGTCGTCCAGGCTCATGTGGCTCTTGGTCTCCTGGGCGGCCAGGCGGGCGCGCAGCGCGCGCTCCTCGGCCAGCTTGCGGGCATCGCGCTCGTCCTCGAAGACACGGAACTCGTCGCCGGCGGTGGGCACCGAGTTCAGGCCCAGGATCTCCACCGGGTCGGCGGGCTTCGCCTCGGCGACGTGCTCGCCGCGCGGGTTCACCAGAGCGCGCACGCGGCCGTAGCTCGTGCCGGCCACCACGACGTCGCCGGTGTGCAGGGTGCCGCGCTGGATGAGCACCGTGGCCACGGGGCCCCGGCCCTTGTCCAGGTTCGCCTCGATGACGAAGCCGGAGGCAGAAGCGTCCGGGTTGGCCTTCAGCTCCAGCACGTCGGCCTGCAGGATGATGGTCTCCAGCAAGTCGTCGATGTGCAGCTTCTTCTTGGCCGACACCTCGACGAACATGTTGGAGCCGCCCCACTCCTCGGGGATGACGCCATACTCGGTGAGCTCCTGGCGCACGCGGTCGGGATTGGCGCCGGGCTTGTCGATCTTGTTCACGGCCACGACGATGGGCACCTCAGCAGCCTTGGCGTGGTTGATGGCCTCGATGGTCTGCGGCATGACGCCGTCGTCGGCAGCCACCACGAGCACGATGACGTCGGTGACCTGGGCGCCGCGGGCGCGCATGGCGGTGAAGGCCTCGTGGCCCGGGGTGTCGATGAAGGTGATCTGACGATCGCCGATGTTCACCACCGACGCACCGATGTGCTGGGTGATGCCGCCGGCCTCGCTGGCCACCACGCCGGTATCGCGGATGGCGTCCAGAAGCGAGGTCTTGCCGTGGTCGACATGGCCCATGACGGTGACCACGGGGGGACGCGGCTTCAAATCGGCCTCGGAGTCGTTGTACACCACGGCGTACTCCTCCTCCGGCGACACGACGCGCACCTTGCGGC
>USJN01000329.1 GCA_900554945.1 uncultured Coriobacteriaceae bacterium
GCCTGAACCATCGGGCGCCCCGCCGTGCGACATGGAGGGGTGGCGAACGAGATGCTGAGGAAAGCGATCATCACCTTGGCGACGTTCTTTTTCGCGGGGGTCGTCGTGCTCGGGGCTGTTGCGGCTGCGAGTCCGGCGGTGGGGCTTCCCCGGCCTATCGAGCCCCACTCGCCTTGCCCGGTCGTCGGGTGCGCGTCGGGGTCGTGCCATGGTTTCGGCGATGTGCCCGAGCCGGATGGCGTGCACGAGATGGCCTGTCCCGAGGCGGGCTGCGCCAGCGTCGAGTGCCATGCGTGGGATACGCTGGCGACGCGCTATCGCCGCGCGTCCGATGCCAGCTTGAACCTCTGGATCTTGGCGCCGGTCGTACTCGTCGGGCTGCTTGTTCTGATCGTGCGAAAGCTTTAAGAGGGGAAGTGACCTGGTGAAGCGGATGCTCGTTGTTGATTTCTCGGCGTTTCTGACTTATGCGCTTGCAGCGCTTCCCTCGTTGACGGGCGTGCCTGCGCACGAATGGTTTGGTTTGGCCTTGCTGGCGCCCGTTTTCGTCCATTGCGCGCAGCATGTCGATCGGGTTGCGCGCGCCCTTCCGCGATGCGTCCGCGAGGCTCGTTTGCGGAACTGCGGGCGCTTGGCGCTCGATGCCGCGTTGCTCGTGGCGCTCTCGACCGTCTTCGTGTCGGGATTGGGCATGTCGGGCGCGGTGCTGCAGACGTTCGGCCTGTATGCCGAGGGGTATTATACGTGGTCGCCTCTGCATGCCGCGGCGGCGAAGGCGTTGCTCGCGCTTCTTCTCGTGCATATGGCCGTGCATGCGGGTTCGCTGTACAATCTGCTGAAACGTCGCGGCGTTGCAAAGGCCGCCGCGCATGACGACGGAGGTTTTGACGATGAGCGCCGATCTGCTTGAGGCGAGGCCCACGCTGCGCGCGTGGCTTGACGAATATGCCGCCATCGAAGCCGATTATCTGGCTCGGCTTGCCGATTGGGGTATCCGCATCGCGCCGCGTGATGCGGATGCGGATGTGGTCCGTGCGGCGAAGGATCGGCTGCGGGAGAAGGGCGCGCAGTTCCGCAACGGCGATGCCGGCATCGTCTGCGGCAACCTGTCGTCGGCGTGCGTGGCCTGCACGGGAGGGCGGGGGAGCAAGACGTTCTTCCTGTCGCTTGCATGCAATCGATCTTGCTATTTCTGCTTCAACGCCAACCAGGCCGACTACGCCGATCGCCTGCGCGTGAACGATGCGTGGCGCGACGAGGTCGATGCGTTCGCCGATGCGTGCGGCGGCGAGGTCACCCATGTAGGGTTGACGGGGGGGCGAACCCTTGCTCCATGCCGACGAGTCCGTGGCGTTCTGCGCTTACGTTCGCCAGCGCTTTCCGCGTGCCCATATCAGGTTGTACACCGCCGGCGATTTCCTTGACGAACCGCTGCTCGATCGCTTGCGCGACGCCGGGCTCGACGAGCTGCGCATGAGCATCAAGCTGGACGTTCTCGACGTCGATCGCGCCGATGAGATCATCGATGACGCCGTCGACGTGCTTGCCCGCGCGAAGCGCTTCATCCCGCAGGTGATGGTGGAGATGCCCGTGATGCCGGGCACGGGCGAGGCGATGCGTCGTCTGCTGGATCGTCTTGATCAAGTCGGCGCGTTCGGCATCAACCTTCTTGAGTTCTGCTACCCCATGGGAGCTTGGGACGAGTTCGAGCGCCGCGGCTTTTCGGTGAAGAACCCGCCGTTTCCCGTGCTGTACGACTACGGCTACGCAGGCGGTCTGCCGCTGGCGGGCAGCGAGCTCTTGTGCTTGGAGTTGTTGGAGTACGCGCTTGACGAGGGGTTGTCCCTTGGCGTGCATTACTGCTCGCTCGAGAACAAGCATCGCGATCAGATCTGCGTTCAAAACGGCGCTTGCTCCGTCGATGCGGGAGTGTACGAGCGCGATCCGCACGATTTCTTCCTGAAAACGGTGAAAGTGTTCGACGGCGACGTCTCCTTGGCGCGGCACGCGCTGGAGGCGTGCGGCGTCGGCGCGTTCTCGCTTGAGGACGAAGGCCTTAGCCTGGCTTTCCATCCGCGTCACATCCCTATCGTGCAAGCGCTGCCCGTCGTATTGTGTCGATCGATCAACGTGCTGGAAGAAACCGCGGATGGCTTCATCGTCCGCGAGCTGAAACTGGAACCTGTGAAAGGCGAATGACGATGACTGTTGACGAGCTCTGGCAAGCCCGCGCCGCCGCCTGGGAGCTGGCGGCGCTGAGCCTGCGCTACCCGGGCTCGGAGCTGGCCGAG
>USJN01000330.1 GCA_900554945.1 uncultured Coriobacteriaceae bacterium
GAGGACACGGAAGTGCGCAAACGTAATCCGGGTCTTACGAAAGAGCAGGTAGAAGCCGAATTCAAGAGACTCTACAACGTGGAGAAGATCATCTGGATCCCACAGCCTTTGCTAGAAGACGACGATTTCAGGATGGGGCCGTTGGAATACCGCGACGGCGTGCCGTACCTCGGCTCCAGCTTCGCGGCCCATATCGACGAGCTGTGCCGCTTCGTGGATGCGAACACCGTCGTGCTTGCCGAGGTGACCGACGATGAGGCGGCGGAAAGCGCGATCGGCGCAGAGAACAAACGACGCATCGAAGCCGCCTACGATGTGCTCTCGAAGGCGACGGACGTCCATGGCAACCCGTTCGCCATCAAGCGCATGCCCGTGCCTATCTCCATCGATTACGTCTTGACCGAGGACGACGAGAACTACGGGCTGTACGAGGGGCCCGTGATGGAGATGGGCGGCGCCTTCGCCGACGGCACGCCGTGGCCCGGCGGCCCCATCCATCTCATAGCCTCGACGGGGTACTGCAATTTCCTCATCTGCAACGGCGTGGTCATCGGCCAGCGCTACTGGCATGAGGGGATGGATCCGGCAATCAAGGGGAAGGACGAAGCCGCCCAAGCGGTTCTCGAGGAGTGCTTCCCGGATCGCACGGTGGTGATGGTGGACAGCTTGGCGCTGAACATGACCGGCGGCGGCGTGCATTGCTGGACGAAGAACGTTGCGGCGTCCGAGCCGCGATGAGACGGGCGCGAACCCGTATGACAAGGCAAGCCGCGCGGGTGTTCTTGGCAGAAGCCGCGCGACCTGCACGTAAAGCAAACCTATAGTATCAGAAAGGCTCGAAACTATGAACAGCAACCTTGTTGGACGCGATATCCTGAACCTACGCGATCTTACGCCCGATCAGTTCCGCTATCTGATCAATTTGTCATGGGAGCTGAAGGCCCAGAAGAAGTCGGGCGTCGACCAGCGTCATTTCTGCGGCAAGAACGTCGTCGCGAACTTCATGTGGAGTTCCACCCGCACGCGATGCGCCTTCGAGACGTCGTGCAACGATCTGGGCATGGGCTTCACGTACCTCACCAACTCCCATATGGGCTACGATGAGAGCATGAAGGACGCGATCCGCGTGCTGTCCGGCATGTACGATCTGCTGGTCATCCGAGCTCAGCTGCGCGAGGAGTTCCTGTACGAAATCGCCGATTATTGCGATATTCCCGTCATCAACGCCCTGACGCTCGACGACCATCCGACGCAGATGCTGGCCGACGCCCTTACGATGGAAGAGCAGTGGGGCGGTTTGGGCTCGAGCCGCCATAAGACGATGGCCTACGTGGGCAATTGCTCCGGCATGCCGTATTTCTACGGCCGCCTGTGCGCCATCCTGGGCATGAACCTGCGCGTGATCGGACCTGAGAACCCGCGTTACCGCCTTCGCCAGCCTTGGGTCGACGAGATCGCCGAGCTTTACAAGCGTTGGAGCCCTGATTGCGAGTTCACGGTGACGACCGACGCGTCCGCTGTCGAGGGCGTCGACGTCATCACCACGGAAGTTTGGCGCTATCGCAGCCCTGATGTAAGCGATCAGGTTCTCGATCCGGAGGCGTACGATTCTTGGATGGGCGACGTGAACGATCTGCTTCCGTACCGCGTTTCAAGCGAATTGTGCGAGCGCACGGGGAACAGGGACGTGTTCTGCATGCACGAGCTTCCTTCCGTGCACAACGCGGAGCACGAGATAGGCCGAAAATTGCTCGCCCAGGCGCCGAACGATTTTGAGCGCACGGTCATCGAGGAGGGGCTCGAGATCACCGACGAGTGCTTCGAAAAGAACGCCTCGGTGATCTTCCGCGAGGCGGAAAACCGTCAGCATACCATCAAGGCGATCATGGCCGCTGTGCTGGGATTGTAAAAGCGCATGCCGAAGCCGTTTTGCGCGCCGTGTCCCTGTGCGGTCCCAAGCAAGGGCCGGCGCGCAGAACAGCGGTTTCGACGCTATCGTTTGAAGGGAAACGATACTTATGGAAAGCTCGCATGCTCTGAAGAACTCAGGAAAGTTCGCTTGGATCTTGGTGCTCGGCCTTGGACTCATGTCGGCGGGCACAACCGGTTCCTATAGCGTCGTCGCAGGCTGTTTCATGACGCCGGTCTGCGAGGATCTGGGAATCGACTACAACATGTTCTCCTACTATTTCACGGCAACGCTGGTGGGGGTCGCCGTCGGCATGATGTGCGTCGGCAAGATCTTGCCGAAAGTGGTCGGTCGGTGGACCCATGTCGCGGTGGCAGCGGT
>USJN01000331.1 GCA_900554945.1 uncultured Coriobacteriaceae bacterium
ATAAGCGTTGGTTAAGGGGGCGTCGCGCGAAACTTCGTGTTATCGTGTCGAGCAAGCAGTCATCAGCCGAAAGCTGTGATGGCACCCCAAAGTAAACTGCGGTTGCGACCGCCGAATCGGCGTTTGAGACGACCAGTGAAGGAGCGCTGTAAATGTCACACGTTTCAGAAATCTACGGATCGATGGTCTTCAATGAGCACACCATGCAGGAGCGTCTGCCTTCCGCAACGTACAAGCAGCTCATGAAGACTATTAAGGGCGGAGAGCCGCTCAACCTCGAGGTTGCGAACGTCGTTGCCCACGCCATGAAGGAATGGGCGATTGAAAAGGGTGCCACGCACTATACGCATTGGTTCCAGCCACTCTCCGGCATCACTTCCGAGAAGCATGATGCTTTCCTCGACCCGACTCCCGACGGTCGTGCGATCCAAAGCTTCTCCGGCAAGGAGCTTATCCAGGGCGAGCCCGACGCGTCGAGCTTCCCTTCGGGCGGTCTGCGCGCCACCTTCGAGGCTCGCGGCTACACTGCGTGGGACCCGACGAGTTACGCGTTCGTGAAGGACGAAGTGCTGTGCATCCCCACTGCATTCTGCAGTTACACTGGCGAAGCGCTCGACAAGAAGACGCCGCTTCTCCGTTCCATGGTCGCCATCGACGAGCAGGCGAACCGCGTGCTCAAGCTCTTCGGCGAGGGCCATCAGAAGGTTGTTACCACGGTCGGCGCCGAGCAGGAGTACTTCCTTATCTCCGAGAAGGATTACGCCAAGCGCCTCGACCTCATCCTCACCGGCCGCACGCTGTTCGGCTATCCGCCGTGCAAGGGCCAGGAACTTGAGGAGCACTACTTCGGCGCCATTCGCCCGACGGTGAACGAGTTCATGAAGGAGCTCGATGACGAGCTGTGGAAGCTCGGCGTTTCCGCGAAGACCAAGCACAACGAGGTCGCGCCTGCGCAGCACGAGCTCGCGCCGATTTTCTCGAACTCGAATCGCGCCATCGACGAGAACCTCCTCACGATGGAGAAGATGAAGCTTCTGGCCAGCCACTACGGGCTTGTCTGCCTGCAACATGAGAAACCCTTCGAGGGCATCAACGGCTCTGGCAAGCATAACAACTGGGCGATTTCCGCAGGCAAGAAGAACTTGCTCGATCCGGGCGAGAACCCGATGGAGAACCTGCGCTTCCTCGTGTTTTTGACGGGTGTCATCCAGGCGGTCGACGACTATCAGGAGCTCTTGCGCATGTCCGTGGCGTCGGCCGGCAACGATCATCGCCTGGGCGCCAACGAGGCTCCTCCGGCGATCGTGTCCATCTTCCTGGGCGACGAGCTGGGCGCCATCGTGGATGCGCTCATTTCCGACAAGGAGTACACGTCCGCCGAGCGCGTGGCGATGGACTTGGGCGTGGCCGTGCTCCCGAACTTCCTGAAGGACAACACCGACCGCAACCGTACGAGCCCGTTCGCCTTCACCGGCAACAAGTTCGAATTCCGCATGCCGGGTTCTGCAGTGAACCTCTCCGATGCGAACACCATTCTGAACACGGCCATGGCGAAAAGCCTGAAGGAGTTCGCCGATGCCATGGAGGGCAAGTCGGGCGAAGAGTTCGAGGCGGCCGCCATCGCGTACATCAAGGATGATCTGCGCAAGCATCAGCGCATCATCTTCAACGGCAACGGCTACTCCGACGAATGGCCGGTGGAAGCCGAGCGCCGCGGCTTGGCCAACCATCCCACGACGGCTGACGCGCTGCCGTGCTTTGTCGACCAGAAGAGCATCGATTTGTTCGGCGAGTTCAACGTGCTCTCCGAGGTTGAGGTTCGCTCCCGCTATGAGGTGAAGCTTGAGAAGTACAACAAGCTCCTCAACATCGAGGCACGTACGATGAAGCGTATGGTCCGCCGCTTCTACCTGCCTGCGATCAACAGCTTCGCCGCCGACGTGGCAAAGGATATCGCCCAGGTCAAGGCTGCGCTGCCCTCTGCCGATCAGACGTTCCAGGAGAAGAAGCTCCAGACGGTGGTCGACGGCACGAAGCGCGTGGAAGAGGCCCTCGACGCCCTCAATACTGCGCATCTCGCCAACGTCGAAATCGCCGACCAGCAGGAGCGCGCGAACGACAACGCGCACCATGTCATCCCGCTTATGGACGAGCTCCGCGCTGCAATCGACGCGATGGAAATCGTCGTCGACGACAACCACTGGCCGGTGCCGACCTACAACGAGATTCTGTTCTACTGCTAAAGCGCAGGGTCATAGCCATATGGAAGAGCCCCGAGATAT
>USJN01000332.1 GCA_900554945.1 uncultured Coriobacteriaceae bacterium
AAAAAGCCCTCGAGCCACTTCACGCTCTCCAGATCGAGGTGGTTGGTGGGCTCGTCGAGCAGCAGCACCTCGGGGTTGCGGATGAGCAGCTTCGCCAGCGCGATGCGCATCTGCCAGCCGCCCGAGAACTCGGTGGTGCAGCGCGCGAGGTCGTCTTCCTTGAAGCCCAGGCCGAACATGACGCTGCGCACCTTCGCCTCGATGGTGTAGCCGCCCAGCACCTCGTAGGCGTCGCGGGCGCGCCCGGCGGCGGCAAGCTGCTGCGGCGTGGGGGCCTCGCCCAGCTCGGCTTCCAGCTTGTGCAGGCGGCGCTCGGCTTCCAGCACCTCCACCTGCGAGGACATGACTTCCTCGAAGATGGGTTGGTCGGCCATCTCGATGGCCTCCTGCTCGAGGTAGCCCACGCGCGCGCCCTTCGCGAACAGCACGCGACCCTCGTCGGGATCCTCGGCGCCCGAGATGATGTTGAGCATAGTGGTCTTGCCGGCGCCGTTCGGGCCCACGAGCGCCAGGCGCTCGTATTCCTCCAGGCGGAACGTCACGTCGTGGAAGAGCTGGCGCCCTCCGAACGACTTCGAGATATGTTCAAGCTGCATGATCATGGTGCGTGCGCGCTTTCTGCTTGCGGTTCGGTGCATGGCTGCGCCCGCAGGCGCAACTTGTCTATGATACCGGAAGAAGCCGCTTGCGGTGAAACGGGTTCTTCAATCGCAGAAAGCTCCTATATCGGTGCGAGCCGTGAGCATCCGCGAGCGCTATGCCAGCGCGGCGTACTCCTCATCCGAGACGGGCTCCAGCCACTCGTTCGACGCGCCTTCGGCTGGCACGGCGATGGCCACGTGCGAGAACCAGCTGTCCGGCGCCGCCCCGTGCCAATGCTTCGTTTCGGGCGGGATGCTCACCGCATCGCCCGGCTTGAGCTCGCGCGCGGGCCGGCCCCATTCCTGGCAGTAGCCGCGCCCGCCCGTTACCAGCAGGATCTGGCCCCCCACATGGTGCACGTGCCAGTTGTTGCGGCATCCCGGCTCGAACGTCACATTGCTCACGCTCACGCCCGCATCCGTCCCGGTCAGCGACGCCAGATAGCTCGTGCCGACGAAATACTGCGCGTACGTCTCGTTCTCCTCGCCCAGCGGGAACACCGCCGCCGGCCCCAGGCTCTCCTTCATGTCCATGATGCATCCTTCCTTTCACCGGAAGGCGTT
The DNA here is from genome assembly GCA_900554945.1 of uncultured Coriobacteriaceae bacterium. Classification (GTDB taxonomy): domain Bacteria; phylum Actinomycetota; class Coriobacteriia; order Coriobacteriales; family Eggerthellaceae; genus Ellagibacter. Next base: position 1,206 of record USJN01000332.1, read on the forward strand.
CCGGCATCCTGCCGCCCTTCGCCTTCCCTATCCGACGAACCCATCCTATCCCTTTGAGCCCACTCCAAGTCAAGGGAGCACGCGAGTCCGAACCGACTTGCCCGCCATCGCTTGACTTGGAGTGGGCTCCATGTGGTTCAATGCACCTACGAGGTAAGGAGCTTCCCATGAAGATCGCCGAAGTGAGCAAGGAATACGGCCTGTCCGCCGACACGCTGCGCTACTACGAACGCATCGGCCTGCTGCCGAACGTCACCCGCACGGCAAGCGGCATCCGCGACTACAGCGAGCAAGATTGCGCGCGCGTGCAGTTCGTGAAGTGCATGCGGGCCGCCAGCGTGTCCATCGAGGCGCTCATCGAGTACATGGCGCTGTACGACCAGGGCGACTCGACCCTCGAAGCGCGCAAAACGCTGCTCGAGGAGCAACGTGCGCTCGTGGAGCAGCGCATCGCCGAGATGCAGGCCGGCCTCGATCGCCTGAACTTCAAGATCGACAACTACGACAAGACCATCCGTGACTGCGAGAAGAAGCTGCGCGGCGAAGCGTGATCCGCAGAGCCCGGCCTTGCATGCAAAAAAAGCGGCCCCTAAGGGCCGCTTTTGCTCGTTCATGCGCTCAGAGCTTTAGAGCACGCACACCTGCGTGGCCTGGCTCTTGCCGTTGGAACCGGACGCGATCACGAATTCCACCTTGGCGTTTTCGTCGAGGCTCTTGTAGCCGTCGCCCTGAATCTCGCTGAAATGGACGAACAGGTCTTCGCCGTTCTCCTGGGAGATGAAGCCGTAACCTTTTTCAGAGCTGAACCACTTAACCGTACCTTGAGACATACAAACCTAGCTTTCCACCCCGAAGGGCTCATACTGCGACGCATGCAACCGTGTTGTCAGCGTTGCGATCATAAGCGACGTGTTGTCGCCTACCTCAGTATAAGCCCTGCAACGGAGAATCCGAGGAGCAGAGCCCGATACTTGCTCGCACACAAGATCAGCACTTTTCGAAGTGCGCGAGGCGAAAGGTGCCGGATGCGACAGGCGATGCGATACCGAATGCGACGGA
>USJN01000333.1 GCA_900554945.1 uncultured Coriobacteriaceae bacterium
CAACATACGCGACAGCGCAAGAGCTGGGGCGCATCGTTCGGGAGGAGCGGAAGCGCAAGGGATACACCCAATCGAAGCTCGCGCGCTTCTCCGGCGTCGGAATCAATTTCGTGTCGAACCTGGAAAATGGCAAGGAAACCTCCGAGCTGGGGAAGACCCTGCGCGTCCTCCAAACGCTCGGCATGGATCTGAGCGCCGATTCGAGGGATGCCTGATGGATGCGCTCTCGGTATTCAGAATGGACGGTTCCGAACCGCGCCTACTCGGACGCATCAACCTCGATCCCGTCACGTTCTCCTACGATCCCGGCTACCTCGCCGACCCCGACGCGCGAGCGGTCTCCTGCTCGCTCCCTCTGCGAAACGAGGCCTATAGCGAATCGACGCTCGCTCCCTACTTCGACGGCCTCTTGCCCGAAGGTGCGGCACGGCGGGCGATCGCGGCGCAGCTCGGCATCGAGCCCGACAACTACCTGCTGCTGTTGCTCCGATGCGGGCTGGAAACCATAGGGGACGTCGCGATCACGAACGGGGAGGCACCGAATCCGCGAGGTTCGTACCGCCGTTTGAGCGGCTTCGATCTTCGCGCCCTGTTCTCGGCCATGGAAGAGCTTGCCGAATCGAATTCCGAAGCGCGGCTTTCCCTTGCCGGCACGCAAGGGAAAGCGGGGCTCGCGCATATGCCGGGCGCGCCCATGGATGAAGGCTGGCTCCAACCTTTGGACGGTGCCGCTTCGACCCATATCCTCAAAACGGGATCGCTTCCCGACATCCCGCTGCTCGAGTACCTGTGCATGAAAGCGGCGGCCGCATGCGGGATCGCCGTCGCGCCAGTGCATCTGCTCGACTTCGGGAGGCCGGTACTATGCGTCGAACGCTACGACCGACGGCAACTTCGAGACCGAGGAGAGCCAGTCGTTTCAAGGCTTCATCAGGAAGACCTCTCACAAGCGTTCGGAGTACCGCCCGAAGCGAAATACCGCGAGCTCGAGCCCTCCACCGCCGCAGCGGTCGGCTCGTTCATCCGGATGCGATCCTCTCGCCCTATCGAGGATCTGGAAGCGTTTGCGCGGATCACGTGCTTCAACTACCTCGTAGGCAACTGCGACAATCACTTGAAGAACCTGTCGATCCTGTACACGAGCACCTGGAAGAGCTTCCGGCTTGCGCCTGCGTACGACCTCGTTTCGACAACTCGGTTCGAACGGTTCTCGCGATCGATGGGGATGAGGATCGGATCGGCATCGGTCATCGACGACGTCTCGACTAGCAGCATTTTGGAATTCGGCTCCGCGATCGGCGTGGATCGCAAGGACATCGCGCGCATCTGCGCCGAACTCGCGAGCAGTGTACCCAGCGCCATCGAAATCGCAGGTGAAACCGCTCCTGCATTCGAAGCCTTGCCGTACGCAGCCTGGGACATGCGCGAAGACATGGGCGAGCGGATGCGCGTGCTTGAAGAAGTCGCCGGCTGACGAAGAGCGCGTCAGGCGGAGGCGAAAAGCTGCCGGCTGGTCCGCGCGATACGGGCGGCAAGGTCGTCGCGGGGCGTGCGACGCAGGTCGGCGAGGGCTTCGAGCATGGCGGCGAGCCGAGCGGCTTCGGCGGGCGCATCGTAGCGCTCGCCCGGCTGGGACGGGGCGTCGGTTTCCAGCAGCAGGCGCTCGGCCGGGACGGCCTGGGCGTAGGCACGGCCGCGCTTCGACGCCAGCATGCGCGGGTTGATCGAGAAGAAGCAGCCGGCGCGGACGGCGCGCTGCAGCTCATCGGACGCGCCCGAGAACCAATGGAAGATGCAGGCGTTTCCCACCAGCGCGCCCGCGCGCTCCAGCACGTCGAGCGCCTCGCCCGCAGCCTTCACGGCGTGGATCGACAGCACCTTGCCGCCGCCTGCGCACGCCCGCGCCACGCGCTCGAACGCCGCGACCTGCGCATCGCGCGTCTCGGCGCGATCGCGGCCGAAGTCGAGGCCGACTTCCCCGATGAAGCGCTCGTCCTTCGCCAACCGCTCGAACAGCGCCACGTCCTGCGAGCCCAAGCGGCCGTCGGCGATCCACCACGGGTGCAGGCCCAGCCCCACGCGCACGTTGCCGAACGGCTCCAGCAGCTCGCACGCCCACTCGTAGCCCTCCGGCGTCACCGTCGTAGAGAACGCGCCCATGTCGAGCTCCGCCAGCTCCTGGGCAGCAACCCGCACGTCGGGATCGAAGTCCAGGTGGCAGTGCAGATCGAACAGCGCGCTGGCTGACGCC
>USJN01000334.1 GCA_900554945.1 uncultured Coriobacteriaceae bacterium
GAACGCGCCCTAGAAGCCCCGTAGCAACAAAAGGCCTGGTCACAAATTCTCCCAGCGGTAATCGAGCGAAAGAAAACGTCGCACAACTCGTCCAGTTGACCACCAACTAAGGGTTTTGCTCCATCCCGCCGCCCGCGACCGCCTGCTGCGAACGTCTTCTTACTCGGAATCGCATCGTCGTGGACAAAAAGCAGCGATATGTGAGTGGAATCGAATAGCTAGCTTCTTTCCAGAAATTCTGACCTGGGGGGATACCTCCGAAAGCATGGCGAGCAATCACTCCCGAACGCAGAGGCTCACATATCGCCATTTTCTGTCCCTCGCACCCTGATTTCCGAGAAAAAGGGGCGGACGGAGACTGCACTCTCGAAAGACGCATCACTCTGTTTTCAAGACGAGTGAGGCAGGCGGGGCATCCCGGGCAGTATCCTGGAAAACGCCCCGAGCAGCATCCCGAATAGTTCCGCTTTCCGGGAATTAGGGCGACCGACGGTTTCGCCCGATGGCCCTTTGGCCTACCTTCCAGGGCGATGCGTATGTCGAACACGGCCCCCGTTTATTCGACGGTGCCGTATTTCTGTCCCCAGGCATGCCCTCCGACAGCGGAGTTTAGCTGATCGCACAAACGGCGGCGCGTGAAGGTGCTCGGAGGCAGCAGGTTCACGATTTCGCGCAGGTCATCGGGCAAATCGACCGCCTCAGCCGCCATAATCACATCGAGCCTGCGCACCTTGCGCGCGCCGGGGATGCCGGCCATATCGGCGATGCGCTCCTCTTCCGTCAAATCCGCGAACAGGGAGTCGACCACCTGCTGCAGCGCGCCGTAATAGGGACTCTTCTCTCGAGACGACATAGCGCCTACGCCTCCCCGCCCTCGCCGAAGGCCGCGGCGACTTTCTCGCGCAGCGCATCTGCGAGCGCGCTCATCTGCTCGTCAGTCGCAGATGCCGCCCGGGGCTCCCCTTCGCTTCGCACATCGTCACTTGAAGAAGGCTCCTCGACGGCTGGGGACGCATCCGCCGCGCGGCACGCCGCGACATCAAGCCCCGACGTCGTAGCGGCGAGCGCTCCTGTGTAGGCGGGGGTTGCGGCGCCGGTCGCGCGCAAGAACTGAACGCCCGAGGCTCGCAGGCGCACGGCGGCATCGACGACGGCGTCAGGGCAGTAGTACGGGTTCGCGTCCGTGGGGCCGCCTTGCTTCGGCTTGTGCTCAACAACCGCCAGCTGTACGAGAATTGGCAGGTCGCAGGCTACTTCGGCACGCTTCGCGAGTGCGCATGCGCCCTCGATTCCGCACGCCGTGGAAAAGCCCGCCACCGAAGCGCCATACTCGCCCATGATCGCGCACGCCTCTTCGAGGGTCCCACGCCCACTCGCAAGCGTGCCGTCCGCAAGCACATCGACCGACGCGAACGCGGGCATGTCGCTCACCTGACGCACACCCATGAGCGCGCACAAAAGGTCGCTTGCCGTGGTGAACCCGTTCAAGAAGAAGGCGTCAAATTGCTCGCCTTCGAACAGGCGCGCGGCACGGGCATACTGGTCGCGGCTCTCGTTGAGCGACGCCTTGCTCGATGCGTCAAGCGGCAAGCCGCACGGCCCGATTTCCACAAGAACATGCTGCGGTTTCAGTGGCCGCAGAACCTCGAGCGATGCGCGAGCCACGTCTTGGGCGCGATCCTCCATTCCGACCTGCGCCATTCGAGCAGGTGTGATTCCCGCGGTGCTCGTCACAAGACATTGGGCCCCGGCCATGGACTCCAAGCGCATCGCTTCTTGAATCGAATCGGGCTCGAGGACGGTCATCAGCTCGAGGTCGCGACCGACGTCGACGCCTTGGCGCGCGAGCGCAGCGGAAACGGGGGCGGAAACGACGAGCATATCTTTGTCGAAGCGAAGGGCTATGTCGGGCATGGGGCATCCTTTCTCGTTTTCCCCATCATAGCGTATGCGCGCAGAAGGGCGAGTCTCGAGGGCTCCGTGCCTCACATCTCACATAGCGTAAGGCACCGGCAGATGAAGCTGCCCCGAAAGCAAGCGCGCGAGAATGGCGACCCCGAGAAAGCTCGTCGGGACCGCACTCGTTCTATTCCTCATTCCGTATAATGGATTCATGCTATTATTCTCATCGAGGGGCGAGCGGCACGCTTTTCGGGGTGAGCGGAAACGTTACCGCACTTCACCGCCCATATCGCGCCGTTCCGCCCCGGAGCGCGTTTTTTCTGGCATCCCTTCATATAAT
>USJN01000335.1 GCA_900554945.1 uncultured Coriobacteriaceae bacterium
CGACTTCGACATGGCGCGCGAGATCCTCGTGAACGCGAAGTGCCGCCGCTTCGGGGTCTGCAACGCCTGCGAGACGCTGCTCGTCGATGCGTCCATCGCGGCCGATTTTCTTCCCAAGGCGCTCTCCGAGCTGGCCGATCGCGGGGTGGCGATCCATGCCGACGAGCTGGCCTGCGAGGCTGCGCTTGCCGCGGGAGCCTTGCGCGGGCAGGGGCAAAACGCGCTGCGCGTCGACCGCGCGAGCGAGCAGGATTGGGAAACCGAATATTTAGGGCCCGAAATTTCGGTGAAGTGCGTCGCGGGCGTCGACGAGGCCATTGCCCACGTGAACCGCTACGGCACGATGCACTCGGAGGCCATCGTGGCGAACCCAGGTGATCCTGCGGGCGCCTCTGCCATCGAGCGCTTCTTAAACGAGGTCGACGCGGCGGCGGTCTACGCGAACGCTTCGACGGCCTTCACGGACGGCGGCATGTTCGGTCTCGGCGCCGAGATCGGCATCTCCACGCAGAAGCTGCACGTGCGCGGTCCCTTCGCGACCGACGGGCTGACCTCGTACAAGTACGTGCTGCGAGGCGACGGCCAGGTGAGGTCCTAGCGCATGGGGGAGGAAACGCTGGCAAGCGAATCGAGCGCGCCCGCGCCGCTGCCCGGCCGAGCGACTCCGTGCCGAGCCCAGGCGGTCTCGCTTCCTAGCGAGGTGGCCTCGCGCCGTTCGCCCGTCGTGAGCGAGGGACTCGACAACTTGGGGGCGGACGGTGCGCCTGCCCGGCTGGGAATCATGGGCGGCACCTTCGACCCCATCCACATCGGGCATCTGGCCTGCGCTGAACAGGTGCGCGAGGCGTACGGGCTCGATGCGGTGGTGTTCATTCCCGCCGGCAGCCCCGTCTTCAAGCGCGACCGCGACGTCACGCCCGCGGACGACCGGCTTGCCATGTGCCGCCTCGCGACCGAGAGCAATCCCGCTTTCGACGTGAGCGCGATGGAGATTGAGCGCGGCGGCGACACCTATACCGTCGACACGTTGCGCGAGCTGCGTGCGCACTATCCCGACAACGTCGAGCTCGTGTTCATCACGGGCGCCGACGCGGTCGCGAAAATCTTCCGCTGGCACGAAAGCGAGGCGGTTGCGGGGCTCGCGCGGTTCGTTGCCGTGACGCGCCCGGGGTATACGCTTGACGACGAGATGCGCGCCACCTTCGAGAAAAGTCCCTTCACGGTGGACTTTCTCGAGGTCACGGGGCTGTCGGTCTCCTCAAGCGACCTGCGTCGCCGCGTCAGCGAGGGCAAATCGATCAGATACCTCACCATGTCGCGCGTGCGCGATTACGTATGCGAGCATGGCCTGTACCGAAAGGAGCGTTAAACGGTGGGGAAGGAAAGCGGCGAAGATTTCGCCGAGGTGCTCGGTGAGGAGTTTTTCTGCGAGCGCAAGGCGGAGCTCGAACAGCGCGTCAGCAAGAAACGTTTCACCCATGTGATGGGCGTGGTCGAGGAGGCAGAAATCCTCGCGCGGGCCTACGGGGTCGACGTGCACGAGGCCAGGCTTGCAGGCCTTTTGCACGACTGGGACAAGGCCTACGACGACGAAGAAATCCGCGAACGCGCTCGCGAGCTGGGGCTTCAGGTGAACTCATGGATTATGGAGCACCAGCCGCGCCTTCTGCACGGCCCGACGGCCGCCGCGGCGCTCGGGCGTAAGTTCCCCGCCATCCCCGCGGGCATCTTGCAGGCAATCGAGCGCCACACCACGGGCGAGATCGATATGACGCCGCTCGATATGGTACTCTACTGTGCCGACGCGCTTGAGCCGAACCGCCGTTTCGGGCGCGTCGATGAGCTGCGCGCCCAAATCGGCTGCGTGACGCTCGAGGAGCTCTACGTCGCAGTGCTCGGGTACTGGACGATCCTCATCATCGAGCAAGGAAAGACGCTGCATCCGCGCACGGTGGAAATATGGAACGCCTACGCGGTGAAAAACGAGAAACCGTACATAAACGCAAAGCGAAAGGAGCGCAAGTGAGCGCTAACGAACAGAAAACCTCGCGAGAACTCGCGATCATCGCCGCCCAGGCGGCCGACGAGAAGAAGGCGACCGACATCCTCGTGCAGGACGTGGCGGAGCTTGTCGGCGAGACCGACTTCTTCGTGATCGTCACGGCGTCCAACAGCCGCCAGGTGAACTCGATCGTCGACGCCATCAAGGAGGACCTGCGCGACAAGGGCGGCGTGAAGC
>USJN01000336.1 GCA_900554945.1 uncultured Coriobacteriaceae bacterium
CTTCTGAGCCACGAAGATGCGGATAAGCTCGTTCACGCCGGGGGCAAGCTCGTCGCCTGCCGCGCGGCTGAAGCGGTGGATGCCGATCACGCGGCCGCCGGAGCCATGGGGCACCTTGAGCGACGTGTCGCGCACCTCGCGGGCCTTCTCGCCGAAGATGGCGCGCAGAAGGCGCTCTTCAGCGGTGAGCTCGGTCTCGCCCTTCGGGGTGACCTTGCCCACCAGCACGTCGCCCGGGAACACCTCGGCGCCGATGCGGATGATGCCGTCAGCATCGAGATCGGCCGTCATGTCGTCGGACATGTTCGGGATCTCGCGGGTGATCTCCTCGGGGCCGAGCTTGGTGTCGCGCGCATCGACCTCGTATTCGGAGATATGGATGGACGTGAGCAGGTCTTCGGCAACCACGCGCTCGGACACGATGATAGCGTCCTCGTAGTTGTAGCCTTCCCACGGCATGTAGGCGACCATGAGGTTCTGGCCGAGTGCCAGCTCACCGCCGTCGCAGGACGGGCCGTCGGCGAGCACGTCGCCGGCATGGACCTCGTCGCCCTTGCGGACGATCGGGCGATGGTTGATGCAACCGGACTGGTTGGAGCGCTGGAACTTGGGCACCAGGTACTCGTCGTATTCGCCGTCGTTGTTGAGCACGATAATCGTCTGGCCATCGACGTAGTCGACGACGCCCGGGTTCTGAGCGACCAGGATCTCGCCGGAGTCGACCGCGATGCGGTGCTCCATGCCCGTGCCGACGAGCGGGGCGTGCGGCTTGAGCAGCGGCACAGCCTGACGCTGCATGTTCGAGCCCATGAGGGCGCGGTTCGCGTCGTCGTGCTCGAGGAACGGGATGAGCGACGTTGCGACCGACGTCATCTGACGCGGGGAAACGTCCATGTAGGTAACCTGCTCGGGCAGCACCTCTTCAGGCTCGCCGAACACGCCGGAGGCGTCCTTGGTACGGCAGAGCACGCGCGTTGCCTTGTGGAACACGCCGTCGGCGTCGGTGGTGCCGAACTCGCGGGTCTCGAGGTTGAACGTCTCGTTCGCCTGGGCGATCGTGTAGTTCTCCTCCTCGTCGGCCGTGAGGTAGTCGATGTCGTCGGTCACCTTGCCGTCGACCACGCGACGGTAGGGCGTCTCGATGAAGCCGTAGGGATTGATGCGGCCGAACGTTGCGAGCGAGCCGATAAGGCCGATGTTCGGGCCTTCAGGCGTCTCGATCGGGCACATGCGGCCGTAATGGGAGTTGTGGACGTCGCGGACTTCGAAGCCTGCGCGCTCGCGGGACAGACCGCCCGGGCCAAGTGCGGACAGGCGGCGCTTGTGCGTGATGCCTGCGGCGAGGTTTGCCTGGTCCATGAACTGCGAGAGCTGGGAGCTTCCGAAGAACTCCTTGATGGCAGCCACGATCGGGCGGATGTTCACGAGCGACTGCGGGGTGATCTCGTCGGGCTCCTGCATGCTCATGCGCTCGCGCACGACGCGCTCCATACGGGAGAGGCCGATGCGGAACTGGTTTTGGATGAGCTCGCCGACCGTGCGGATACGGCGGTTGCCGAAGTGGTCGATGTCGTCGACGCTCGCGCCTTCCTCACCGGCATGCAGCGCGATGATGTATTTCATCGTGGCGGTGATGTCCTCGTCGGTCAGGGTCGAGGCGTCGTTGTCGGCGTCGAAGCCGAGCTTCTTGTTGATCTTGTAGCGGCCGACTTTCGCCAGGTCGTAACGCTGGGGGTTGAAGAACAGGCCCTCAAGCAGCGTACGCGCGGAGTCGATTGTGGGCGGCTCGCCCGGACGGAAGCGCTTGTACAGCTCGATAAGGGACTCTTCCTTGGTGGTAGCCGGGTCGCGATCGAGGGTGCGCAGCACCATGTCATCGGAGCCCAGAAGGTCGATGATCTCCTCGCGCGTCTCGGCAAGGCCGAGGGCACGGACGAGCAGCGTGGCCGGCTGCTTGCGCTTGCGGTCGATGCGCACGGAGAGGATGTCGCGCTTGTCGGTCTCGAACTCGAGCCATGCGCCGCGGCTCGGAATGACCTTCGCGTTGTAGATGGTCTTGTCCGACGTCTTGTCGCGCTCAGACGAGAAGTACACGCCCGGGGAGCGAACGAGCTGGGAGACAACGACGCGCTCGGTACCGTTGATGATGAAGGTACCGCGGTTCGTCATGAGCGGGAAGTCGCCCATGAACACCTCCTGCTCCTTGATCTCGCCGGTC
>USJN01000337.1 GCA_900554945.1 uncultured Coriobacteriaceae bacterium
ATGTCCTCGTTCCCAACCGCTTCGAGTTCGCCGAAGCATTCCCCGAAGTGCCCTGCGACCGCGCCTCCATCGACGACTACCTGCATTTTATCCTGAAAGGAAAAAACTGATGAAAGCCGCCTTCCTCTCCGAGCTCGCCATTGTGCGCACCTTTGCCCTCAGCCTCATCGGCATCCTCGCATTCGTGTTCGTCTTCATATGCTGGCCGATGGAAAGCGCAGCAGGCGCCGCCGCAGTCGTGTGCGCCATGACGCCGATGCTCATCATGTTCTCGCTCATGGGGTACGACGACCAAAACGGCTGGCTGCGCTACCGTGCCGCACTCCCCTTTGCACGCCGCGACATCATCGCGAGCCGCTATGCGACCATCTTGGCATGCGCTGCCGCTGCCATCGTTTGCGCTTCGGTGCTCGGCATCGTGCTCAACGGGGCGCTTCCCCGCTTTCTTGAAGGCTTCGAGGCGGCCGGGGCGATCGAGATTATCTCGTCGAGCGTCGCCGCCACGATGGTCGTCCTCATCATCGCCGCTATCGCCGAGCCTTTCCTGGTCAAATTCGGCAATACGAAGGGGATACGCTATCTCATGTGCGTGTTCATCCTGGCGGGGTGTATCGACGTCGTCATCCTGACGAACTTCCTCGCCCCCGACGTCATGCAGTCGGCTCTCGCCTGGATCGATGCCCACAGCCTTGCACTGTTCGTAGCGCTCACGGTCGCCGCGCTCGCCATCTACGCCGCAAGCTGCTTTATCAGCATCCGAATCTTCCAGGCGAAAGACCTTTAGGGAATCGCGGGGTCGCGCCGCGGGCCCTTCATCGTTGGCTTCACCGCGCGCCCCTCATCACTCGCCCTCGCCTTCGCTATAATCTTCCTCGACACGAACGAGCACGCGGAGAGGAACCTATGAACATCACCGTCTACCTGGGGGCAAACGAAGGCAACGACCCATCTATCGCCGAAGCGGCGCGTGAGCTGGGCTCATGGATCGGGAAAAGCGGCAACAACCTTGTCTACGGCGGATCGAAGGTCGGGCTCATGGGAATTCTCGCCGAGAGCGCGCTCAACGCAGGTGCCCAGGTCACAGGCGTTGAGCCTCAGTTCTTCATCGACCAAGCCGTGCAGCTCGACACCATCACGCGCCTCATCGTGACCGACACCATGGCCGAGCGGAAAGCGAAGATGATAGAGCTCGGCGACGCGTTCATCGCCTTCCCCGGAGGGTCGGGCACGCTTGAGGAAGTGTCGGAGGTCATGTCGATGCTCTCGCTTTCGCACTTGGACGCACCCTGCATCATCTACAACTTGGATGGCTATTACGATCACCTGAAAGCCCAGCTCAACCTCATGATAGACAAGGGTTATTCCACCCCCGAGCGCCTGAAGCACGTCCACTTTGCAAGCAACCTTAACGATGTGAAGGGTATTTTGGGTCGCTAGCACATAAGCCGCCCGACGACGCGGGGGCCCGCGCCTCATTGCGACTCGCGCATCGGCCGCCTTCGCGTCCGCACCCCCGCGCGCCACTCGGACTCGCGCCCGCATCACCTCGCGCGTATCGCCGGCCTTCCCGCCTCGTAATACGCTCCACCTGCGGCCCCTTGTCATCTGCGTGAATGCGCGCCACCTCGTGCGCGGGAATAGTACAATATGAATTTGTCGCCCTGCGCGCCCGCCGAGCACCGCGCTCGCAATCCGCGCGAGCAGGGCATTTCATTTCCGAGCACGAGAAAGAACCAGCATGTCGACCCTAACGGATCAGATTTCCTCACGGCGCACCTTCGCCATCATCTCGCACCCCGACGCGGGCAAGACGACCCTCACCGAGAAGCTCCTGCTCTACACCGGCAGCATCCAGACCGCAGGCTCGGTCAAAGGCAAGTCCAGCTCGAAGCACGCCGTATCCGATTGGATGGACATCGAGAAGCAGCGCGGTATCTCCGTGACCTCCTCGGTGCTGCAGTTCTCCTATGACGGCTATTGCGTGAACATCCTCGATACCCCTGGCCACCAGGACTTTTCGGAAGACACCTACCGCACACTCATGGCTGCGGACGCCGCGGTCATGGTCATCGACGGCGCAAAGGGCGTCGAGGCACAGACGAAGAAGCTCTTCAAGGTGTGCACGCTGCGTCATATCCCCATCTTCACCTTCGTGAACAAGCTCGACCGCGAGACGCGCGACCCGT
>USJN01000338.1 GCA_900554945.1 uncultured Coriobacteriaceae bacterium
TGTCGCTCGAGGCGACGGGCGGGCGCTGCTTCTGGCGTCGTCTCTGAAAGATGTCTACTACATATTCAATAGACATTATGGGGACGAGCTAACTGCTCGGAAGGTGATTTCCCAAATGAGAGCTTCGTTCGAGGTCGTCGAGCTGACTCTTTGCGTGGTTGATGGCGCCCTTTGCTCCAACGAACCCGATTACGAGGACGCGCTGGTGAGGGCTGCTGCGGAAAACGCTCGATGTGACTACATCGTTTCCCGCGATGAAAAGGCCTTTCGCGCTTCTTGCTGCAAGCGCGTTGACGCTCGACAGGCTCTCGCGCTGCTCGCGGAAAGCTGATCATTTTCGTTGAACGAGGCGTCGGCATCCCGATTATCTGGCGTCCGATTGCGGCTTGAGCTCCGTGCTCAGTCCCGTGGCAGAAAACAAGGCGGCTTTGGTGAAAATATCGGGTTGGGAGTGCGGTCTTTATCGGGTCTTCATGTCCGAAAATGGCTGGTTTTGGCGACCGCGTTGTGGTTTCATTGCCTGCGTAAGAAAGAGTTGCAGATGGAAGGTTCGGCGGGCGAGCATATGGACGACAAGGAAAAGGCCAACGGTGGCACGACGAAAGCTGGCGAGGGCAAAATCGTTAAAGGCGAAGTCGATTACGGTCTGTTCGCGGGTAGCAATCTTCCCAGCCAGGATGTCTGCTATCAGGCGCTTTTGTCGGGCGATCCCCATTTCGATGGCTTGCTTTTCGTCGGCGTTTCCTCGACGGGAATTTACTGTCGCGTGGGCGTATGTTGGGCGAAGGTGCCAAAGCGAGAAAACTGCACGTTCTTCAAAACTGCTGCCGAGGCGGAAGCAGCGGGGTATCGGCCTTGTCTGAAATGCCGCCCCGAGCTTGCGCCGGGAACCCCGATTGCGCCCGACATCGACCATGCGGTTGCACGCGCCGCTGCAAGCATGCGGGAGCGGCCCGGGGATGCTCCCATCGCTCGGATTGCCGCGGAGCAAGGCATGTCGGAGCGCCACTTGCGCCGCTTGTTTGAGCAAACTTACGGCGTGTCACCTGCGCAGTACCGCGAAACATGTCGCTTGCTTCTTGCAAAAAGCCTGCTCACGGACACGAAACTTTCCATAACGCGCATAGCCTATGCAAGTGGGTTTGCGTCGGTCCGCCGCTTTAACGATGCGTTCGTCAATAGCTATGGCATGCAGCCGACGCGATTCCGCAAAAGCGCGCAAGATTCGATATCTGCGAAAACGGAGGCGGCGCCTATCGTTCTGCATGTCGACTATCGCGAGCCGTATCGCTTTGATTTGCTGCTCGGTTTCCTGCAGATGCGCGCTATCGAGGGCGTCGAGGCGGTGCTCGACGGTGCGTATTGGCGCATCGTTCGCGCCTCCGATGGCGAGCGCGCTGGGTGGGTCAAGGTGGAGAACGACCCCTCGCATCGCCGCCTTGCCGTCACCATATCGCCCGAGCTTTTTGGCGACATTCCCTCGGTGCTTGCCCGTACGCGTCGCCTGTTCGATACCGATTGCGTGCCTGGGGCGGTCGAGCAGGGGCTCGCTGATTTTTACGAACACGCAGGTGAGACGTACCGCATCCCCGGCATCCGCGTGCCGTGCGCCTTCGATGGCTTCGAGATGGCGACCCGCGCTATCTTAGGGCAGCAAATCACCGTGAAGGCGGCAAGCACGCTCGCGGGACGCGTGGCTCGCGAGTTCGGCACGCAGACGAAGGGGCCGATACCTGAATTGACCTGCGCATTTCCCTTGCCACAAGCTTTTTGCGCGGACGATGCGCCTGCTCGCCTTGGCGAGGTCGGCGTCATCGCTCAACGCGCGAATGCCATTTGCGCCATTGCGCGCGCCATGGAAGCAGGCGAACTCACGCTGCATCCTGGCGCCGACCTCGTGGCGGAGGCCGCACGCCTCGGCAGCATCCGCGGCATCGGCGACTGGACGGTGCAGTACGTGCTCATGCGCGCCTACGATTATCCCGATGCGTTCCTTCCCACCGACTATGGCGTGAAACTTGCGCTTCCCGACATGAAGCCGCGTGAGCTGGAGAAACTGTCGCAGCCCTGGCGCCCCTGGCGGTCGTATGCCGTGATGTCGATGTGGTCGGTGCCACACGAGAAACCCAAGAAGTCCACCCCGAAGACAGAAAAGGGGAAAGGAAAGAGGAAGGCGCGTGCGGAG
>USJN01000339.1 GCA_900554945.1 uncultured Coriobacteriaceae bacterium
TGTCTTGTCGGCAATCATCTGCTGCTCTCGTTCGTAGGATCCCATGGCGTCCCCCTTCGGCTCGGCAATACGCGTTCCTCCTATGCAAGATACGCTGCAGTGAGGACAAGTCAACACTCAATTGAAGTGTAGCTGATATATGCGGCTTGCTCTAGTAATATAGAACCGATGGGAAACGCGGCGATTTGCGAGGGAGGCCCTCTATGGCGACGGAAATGCTCGACGACGTCATGACTTCGGCGTACTTGGCGAGAATCGGATGGGAAGGCGACGCCCCGGTGACGAGAGAGACGCTCGACGGCCTGGTGTATGCGCATCAGTGCAGCGTCCCGTTCGAAACCGCCGATTTGGTTGCGCTTGGGGAGGCACCCTCCCTTGAGGTGGACGACCTCTATCAAAAGATTGTCGTCGATTGCCATGGTGGATTTTGCTTCGAGCTGAACAAGATGTTCGAGCTGCTGCTTCGTTCGGTGGGCTTCGAGGTGCGTCCCTGCCTCAGCCGAGCTGTCCGCGGCAGGGAAGGGCGCATGCCGATTAACCACCGGGGCACGCTTGTTTCCCTTGACGGGGAGCTGCTTTCGGTCGACGTCGGGTTCGGCGGACCGCTTCCCGCGGGCTCGCTTGTCATCTGTGACGAGCGTGAGCAGACGGTTCGCGGCGAGGTGTACATTCCGCGCCGTATCGATGAGCACTGGTGGGCCATCGACCGGATTTCGCAGGCGAAGCGCGACCTGTATGGCGACGAGGGCCCGTCGAGGCGCCAGACTGAGCTTGAGTTCTGCCTTGCCGCTGTCGAGGATATTGATTTTGCGGCGTTGAGTTTGGCCTGTTCACAGCCTGGGACCGTGTTCCGCGATACCGTGATGGCGAATATCCGCACGGCTTCCGGCTTCAAAAGCATCGGCCGCGGGGTGTTGAACGTGCGCGAATCCGGCGTGAGCGAGAAGACTCCGCTCGAAGACGATGCTGCGGTCTCGGCGGCGCTCCAAGAGCATTTCGGGTTCACACCATATTGCGCTCGCTAGGAAGGTGTGGGACAATATTGAGGCGCATTCGCGCAATCATGGTCGCTTGGCGCAGCGGGAGCGCAAGTGCCTTACAAGCACTGGGTCGGGGGTTCAAATCCCTCAGCGACCACCAGGTATTCGACGGGTCACGGGTTTTCCGTGGCCCGTTTTTTCTTTCGGCGGAGGATTGTTCGCGTCTTGACGGCTCGTCGGGCCTGCCTGTTTTCCGTCGACGTCGTGCCAGGTTCCTGCCGGGTTTCTGCAAGGTTTTTTCGATTTCGCGCCTCGTTCCTGCCGAGAAATGGCTCGTTTTTAGGGACTTGCCGCCAGGTTTTTGCGCGTCTTTTCGGAAAAGCTGACTAATCCCTGCGGATAAGGCGTGGGTTTTCGAGAAGCTATTTGCTCGAGTTATGCCTGAATCGCTCGTTAGCATGTCCTTCACTTGGATGAGCGGAGGACTCATGAGACGAACGAAGTCGTGGATCATCGGCATCGCATGCGGTGCGCTGTGCGCCGTCTGCGTGTTTGTGTACTTGCAGGATGCCGGCGCGCAGGTTGATGCAGTGCGCGCCGAGGCGCTCGAGCGCTTCGGTGGCGATCAGGTCGAGGTGTGCGTGGCGAAAAGGGACATCGCCGCCGGTGAAGTGGTCGACGCCTCCTCTTTTGAGAAGCGGATGTGGGTCACGGCGCTTCTGCCCGACGACCCCCTTACGCAGGATAGCGACGTTCTTGGCAAGCAGGTGACCTCGACGGTACTGAAAGGCGAGGTGCTGACGTCAAGGCGGTTCGAGGAGTCTTCGTCTTCCATCGAGGTTCCCGGTGAGCTGACCGCCGTCAGCGTTCCCGCGCGCGATGTGCAGACGGTTGGGGGCGCTCTTCGCCCTGGGATGTTCGTCGATGTGTACGCGACGGGCTCGACGGGAACGACGCTGATTGCCCATAGCGTTTTGGTGCTTGCGACGAACGCGAGCGTGCAGTCGAAATCAGGGGCCGATTCCGTTTCATGGGTGACGCTTGCCCTCGACCCTGCGAATGTTCAGGAAATCGTTTCGGTCGCGCAAAGCTCCGAGTTGTACTTCGCCCTTCCTGGCGAGGACGTTCCCGAGCCGACGGTTGCAAAGCGGCTCGACGCAGGCGAAGGGTCGGGCGCTCAGCAAGGGGCGGATTCAGCGGCGG
>USJN01000340.1 GCA_900554945.1 uncultured Coriobacteriaceae bacterium
CCTTCGGCATGACCGTGCTGTTCACCGTCCTCGCCATTGGCGTGACGGGCCTGTTCCACGTGCTGTTCGGCATCTTCGACGCCTGGCACGCCAAGCGTCTCGCGAACATGGTGTAGAAAAGCGGCTGCTGGCTTTCCGATCGTCCTGCGGGGCCGGCGCTTCGCGGGCTGCGGGCGGGCGGCGCGTGCTCTCTCGGACGGCGCCGCGCTTGTGGCGGATGCGGTCGTTTGCTATGATCGCCTTGCGGCGGCCGGCAAGCCGGCTCGCCTCCCCGTGGATCGGAGGATCTATGAACGGCAACGTCAGCAAGGTCATCGCGGCGACGGCGGCAGCGTCTCTGGCGTGCGAAGTGCCGCTTCCGGCATTGGTGGACGAGGTGGTGGTGGCGAGTCCGCGCGATCTCGGAACCGATGCGTTCGCCGAGGAGCTCGGGAGGGTTTTAGGGCGCGAGGTCGCGACCGACCCCGCCGACCTATTCCCGGTGATCACGCACGAGGCGTACCTGCCCGAAACCCACGACCCCGAAGCGCCGCAATCCCCTCGCCGCCCGCAAAGGGAATACCCCCGCTAGCAACGTTTGCTAGCGCCTGCGGCCGAAGCCGCTTGCGCCGTTGCGGCGCAGGGAGCGCGAGAACGCCGCGCTGCCCACCGTCGCCTTGGGCACGAACTGGCTTGCGAGCGCCTTCTCCGCCTCCGTCGCGTCGTAGCCGTCGATGTCCAGCGTGGGGATGCGCTCGCCCAGCAGCTTCTCGATATCGAGCAGCTGCGCCTTCGCCTCGGGGCTGACGAACGAGATGGCGTAGCCGGTCTCGCCGGCGCGGCCTGTGCGGCCGATGCGGTGCACGTAGTCCTCGGGGCTCTCGGGCAGATCGTAATTCACCACGTACTCGATGTTCGACACGTCGATTCCGCGGGCCAGCACGTCGGTGGCAACGAGGACGTCGATGGCACCTTTGCTGAAGCCCTCGAGCGCCCGCTTGCGCTGCACCTGCGTCTTATCGGAATGGATGGAGTCCGCGCGGAAGCCTGCACGCTTCAGCTGGCCGGTGCATATCTCGGCGCGCGTCTTCGTGTCGGTGAACACGATGACGCGCTTGCTGCCGCGCTGCTGGAGCACGAGGCGCAGCAGCGCGGGCTTCTTCATCGGGCCGACGGGGATCATGAACTGGTCGATGGTGTCGGCGGTCTCGCCTTTGTGGGACACCTCGACGAACGCGGGATCCTTCAAGATGGAGGACACGCTCTGCATGACCTTGCGGTCGAGCGTCGCCGAGAACAGCAGCGTCTGGCGCGAAGAGGGCGTGGCGGCCACGACCTTCTTCATGGTAGGCCAGAAACCCATGTCCAGCATGCGGTCGGCCTCGTCCAGCACGAGCACCTCCACGTCGCGCAGCTTGACGACGCCGCGTTCCATGAGGTCGTACAGCCTGCCGGGCGTGGCCACGAGGACGTCGATGCCGCGGTCGAGCTTCGCGATCTGCCCCTTGTACTTCGTGCCGCCCATCACGGTGAGCATGCGGCGGTTCGACGCTTTCGCCAGCTGCGTGCAAGCGGCGTCGATTTGCTGGGCCAGCTCGCGCGTGGGGCTCACGACGAGCGCCCGCGGCGATCCCGGGCGCTTGGCGCGGCCGATGCGCTCGAACAGGGGCAGCGCGAACGCGGCCGTCTTGCCGGTGCCGGTGGTCGCGGCGGCCACGACATCGCGACCTTCGAGGACCAACGGGATCGCTTGCTCCTGCACGGGGGTGGGGGCGGTGAAGCCCATCCGCTCGACGGCGGAAAGGGTCGTCTCGGACAGGCCGAGGTCTTGAAACGTCGAACTCAAAGCGTATCTCCAAGCATCATTGCGGGATTCGCGCGACGCGCCGCGCCGGCGGCTCGCATCGCGTGCGGCGCGGATGTGGGTGCGCACCGATCACCTGCGTCTATGATAGCCTATCATGCGCGTTTGCGGGAGGTTCCGCGCGAATACCCCGTAACCCGAGGCATTGCCGACGCGACGGGCAGGGGGGGAGTGCGTCCGGGCTAGCCTGTTTCGAGGGGATACGGATCTTCCTCGCTAATTGCACGCTTTTGTCAACCATTTCTTGGCATTTGAGGCCGTTTTGGTTGACAAAAGCGTGCATGAGCAGACCTTCGCCGTGTTGTT
>USJN01000341.1 GCA_900554945.1 uncultured Coriobacteriaceae bacterium
GAGGAACCGCATCTGTTCGGCGTATGGCGCTCCAATATCAATGAGCTCGTCCCGCACAAAAATGTCGGCAAGCTTGGCTTTGGTGCGCCGTTCAAATGCCTTATCTGCAAAGTTGAAAAGATCGCGAAGTAAGGAGCGCCGAGATATGAGAAACGGACTTCTGATTGACTACGAATTCTGCACTGGATGCCAGTCCTGCGAGATCGCCTGCAAGCAAGAGCACGGATTCGGCACCGGAAAATGGGGCATTCGCGTGCTTGACGAGGGCCCTTGGGAAATCGACGAGAAGACGGTGAATTGGAACAAAATCCCAACACCGACTTCTCTGTGCGACCTCTGCGCAGAGCGCACGGCGGGAGGAAAACTGCCGACCTGCGTGCACCACTGCCTCGCCGGCGTCATGAAGTTTGGGCCTATCAATCAGCTTGTCGAGGAGCTCGACAAGAAGCCCAACCAGGTGCTTTTCGTCCCCGGACCATATACGTGCAAGGCATAGCGAAAGCATAGCTCCCCTCATATCGCCTGGGAAAGTATCCCCCTTCGTGCACCAGGCGACACTCCACAGCGGCCCGAGGTATTGATTGCCCCGGGCCGTTTCATGAGCAGGTGATGAGTTTATATGGCGCGCGTTCGAACAACAATTGACTTCGCGTTGACAGTCCGCGAGGTAATTTCGCGGTGCCGCTTCTCCTACTTCCCAAGGAGACGAATCGGCACCACGACGATCCCGTCAGCCACTTCGCGAGCGTACTCGCCCACTCCCGTGATCACCGCCATGAACTCGGGAGGCCTCGTTTGAGAGCGGGGGTTTTCGCACACCTTGCGACGCATGTGCTCAAGGCTCGCAACCCCCTTCTCGACCTTGTCCTCGCTAACCTTGAATTCAAATGCCGCCCAACGGCCATCGGCAAGCTGCACGATAGCGTCAGCTTCGACCCCCGAGTCATCGCGATAGTAGCGAACGGGCACATCATCGAGCAGATCGAGCGCTCGAGCGTAAACCGACAGATCGCGCACCGCCATGTTTTCGAACACCAGCCCGAACGTCTGCCAATCGGCAAGGAGCGCAGCAGGCGACATGCCGAGCAGCGCGCAAGCAAGGCTCGGGTCGGCAAGGTAGCGCTTGGGCTTCGTCGCGAAGCGCTTCCTGTCGCGGGCAGGAGGCGCCCATCCGGGAACCTCCTCCACGATGTACATACCCTTGAGCGCATCAAGATAGGCGCGCACTCGCCCCTCGTCGATTACGCTGAGCGGATTCTCCTCGGCACCGAACATGTCGTTGATTATCGTCTTGTACGTAGCAGCTTGTCCCAGGTTCCGGGCAAGCGAGGATGCGAGCCTGCGAGCGATATCAGGATCGAGGCCGAGTGCAGGAATGCTCACTCCAAGTGCCGCCGTAACGTACTCGCGGGCGATAACCTGCGCCGCATCGACTTCCATGCCGACGGCTTCCGGCCACCCGCCTCGGCAGGCGGCTTCGACAAGCCCCTGCGTATCACGCTCGGCAACACACGGCGTGAATTCACCAGCGAACAAACCCTCGAGGCTGACCTGTCCAGTTGACTCCCCGGACTCGAACAAGCTCATGGGGCTCATGCGAACACGACCTATCCGCCCAGCGCCGCTATGCGCGGGCCCCTGCTCGCCTTGGCGGGTTGCGGGCGTCGAGGACCCCGTGAGAACGAAAGCGCCGCGCGTCCCTCGCGCCCGGTCGACCTCATGGCGGACGCAATCCCAGATAGCGGGGACGCGCTGCCATTCGTCAATCACATGAGGGCGATCCCCCATCAGCATCATAGACGGGTCAGCTCGGGCCAAATCCAAGTTCTCGTCTACATAGGAAACCGAGGCTCCGTGCATGAGGGCCGACCACGTCTTGCCGCACCACTTCGTCCCCGCTATCTCGACAGCACCAAACGCCTTCAGGTACCGCTCGATTTGCGCGTCGGCAACGCGCGGCATATACCCTTCAGGCCTCTCGAAGTTCGCTCCCATAGCGCCTTCCTCTCGCTCACTATATTGGGGAAAGTGTAGCGTCTTTCAAACGCATTGAGGATGCTGATTCGGATTTTCCTGTTAGTTTTATTCGGAATTTCCTCAAATTGCAGTTCGGATTTCCTAT
>USJN01000342.1 GCA_900554945.1 uncultured Coriobacteriaceae bacterium
ATGCAACGGGCATATAGTTTCCGCAGGTCATAATCTTGATGAGATCCCAATGTCCAGCGGTTGCCGTGTTGACGGTTTCAGCGTAGAAATCGTCGGCGACAGGGTCTGCCAAGGGGAAATGGAACCATCCCACGATGGGGAGCTCTTCCCCGAGCTTCTTCGTCTCGACTTGCTGTTTGATCAGTTCAAATCCAGTTGGCATCAATGCCCCTTCCCGCGATATCCTGAAAACCGATATGAATAACGGTCGCACCTTTCATCATATTTCATTTCCGCTTATAAAGCGACGGGTTTGGGATAATTCAATTGCCGGAAACAATAGGGGTTACCTTCGGGAAAGCGTCTGCCCGGCTATCTTTGTGGCGGAGAGGCAGCGTTGAGGTTGCGGGGCTCGCCGACGAACCGCGATGCGTTATTGGCGGAGGGGGCGAAAGGAGTGTGCCCGACGCCTCACCGCCGACTGTCGCCGCACCGTGTTTGCGTTGCGTCTAGCTTGCTATAATGCCGCAGACGAACGATTCACGAGTGGTAAGGACCCTTTCGAAAGCTATGCAAGAAGCGATACTCTCCCTAAACGCGCGAGGCCGCGCCAAAGGCCATATCCTTGCCTTCCTCACCGTGTTCGTCTGGGGCATTACGTTCGTGTCGACAAAGGTGCTGCTCGCCGCCGTCACCCCGATAGAGATTCTCTTTTTGCGCTTCTCGCTGGGCTTTCTCGCGCTGTGCGTCATCCACCACCGCGTGACCCCCTTCATGGGCGCGCGCGTCGAGGCGTTGTTCGCGCTGGCGGGCGCGACGGGCGTGACGCTGTACTTCCTTATGGAGAACATCGCGCTCACTATGACGAGCGCCTCGAACGTCGGCGTGATCGTCGCCATCGCGCCTCTGTTCATCGCGCTCATTGCCACGTTCGTCACGCGCGAGGAGCGCGTCGGCGTGAAGTTCTTCGCGGGCTTCGTGATGGCGATATCGGGCATCGCGCTCATCAGCTTCACGGGCGCTGCCGCAGGTGACGCGGGGCTTGCGGGTTGCCTGCTCGCTGTGTTCGCGGCGCTGGCCTGGGCGGTCTATTCCACTATCGGCAAGCATATCGCGAAGCTGGGCCTCTCGACGGTGGCCACGACGAAGCGCACGTTCGCGTGGGGCCTTGTGTTCATGCTGCCGTTTTTGCCGGTGATGGGCTTTGGCCAGGGGGCCGAGGGCGCGGGCCTTGCGGGGCTTCTCGACCCCGTCATGCTGGGCAATCTGCTGTTTTTGGGGCTGATCGCATCTGCTACCTGCTATGTCATGTGGAACAAGGCGGCGTCGATCGTCGGCGTCGTGAACGTGAGCGCTTACCTTTACCTCACGCCCGTGGTGACGGTGGTCGCGTCCGTTATCGTGCTCGCCGAGCCTCTCACCTGGCAAATCGTGCTTGGCGTGGCGCTTACCGTGACAGGCCTCGTCTTGTCGGAGCGCTAAGGGGCCTCCTCCTCGCTATTCGAAGGGGTGCGACGTCAAGTGCCACCCGCCGCAGTATTCGCAGCGATAGATTTCAAGGCCGCGCGTCCCGCGATCCTCGCACCATGTGCGTGCTTCTTCGGCATCGTCCCTGGTCGCGTAGCGGTTTTTCTTCTCGCATGACTTCCAGCGCATTGCTGCATCATGATCGGCTTCTCGCTTTTGCTCGCGCCGCTTCTCGTTTGCGAACAGGTCGTCCAATCCCCCAAGGCCATTTTCGAGCTGGGATTTGAAGTCGGCCACTTCGCGTGCCCGCGCCGATCGCTTCTTGCTGCCCATGGTTTCCTCCCGTGCTCGCTTTCCCCATCTGGCTTTCCATTATCGCATGCAACTCAATTCGTGTTTGCGGAGGTTTACCGATTTGATTGAGCGTACTGAAGGTCATGGGCCAGTACGGAATATGCAGCGGCTTGCTTTGTTCGCCAATAAGCTTCAAGAACGCGGAATCCGACAAGCTGATGGCTGTAAAACTGAGTGAAGGTGATTAACCCTCGCTTCTTGACGACCAATCCGCAACAATAATTATTTCCGTAAAGTTTTGCGGTTTGAAACCGCAAAACTAATGATTGTCAAAGAA
>USJN01000343.1 GCA_900554945.1 uncultured Coriobacteriaceae bacterium
CGTCGACACCTACAAGGGCGAAAAGCCGGTACTCGCGACGCTATTCGACCCGCTGTCGTGGGTACAGGAGCTGTCCACGCCGATGAACCCCGACTGGACCCTCGATCTTATGCGCTCCGACCCGAAAGCGCTCACGCACGCGCTCGAGGCGCTGCAGGAGACCAACGACAACTTCCTCGAAGCGCTTATCGACAAGGGCATCGACGGCATCTTCATGACCACAAAGTTCTCCCGCTCGACGCTGATCACCCCCGAGGAGCATCGCGAGTTCGTCGTGCCCTACCTTGAGCACATGGCGAAAAAGCTCAAGGGCCGCACCTGGTTCTCCATGCTGCATGTCCACGGCAACGAGGGCCTCTACATGGACGACCTTATCGACCTTGACTACCAGGCGTTCAACTGGGAATGCTGCGGCACCGCCCCGAACCTGACGAGCGTCGCCGACATGCGCAGGAAGACAGACAAAGTCCTCATCACCGGTTTCGACCAGAACCACGACTTCTACGGCACACCTGAGCAGGTCAAGCGCCGCCTGGCAACCCGTCTCGAGGACACGCTCGCGCAAAACGACGGCGGCGCGCTCATCTTCGGGCCTGGCTGCACGCTCCCGCTCGACGTCGACCGCTCGCTGTTCTCCCTCATCTACGAGGTGGTTCACGAGGCTGAACTGCGCTAACCCCGCATTCGCGCGCCATGGACAAGCCTACACAAGCGAGCAGCAAGAAGGAAACAGCCGTCATGAACGAAAGAACCTACAAAGCGTACGTGCAGATTCTCGAAGACGAGCTCATCGTCGCGACAGGCTGCACGGAGCCTATCGCCATCGCCTTTGCGTCGGCGAAGGCGGCACAGGTGCTCGGCAGCGAGCCCGAGCGCATCTCCATCTCTGTCAGCGGAAACATCATCAAGAACGTCCATAGCGTCACCGTTCCGAACACAGGCGGACAGCACGGCGTGAAAACCGCGGTCGCGGCCGGCATCGCCGCGGGCGACGCCGACAAGGGGCTCGACGTGCTCTCCAGCCTCGATGACGACGGGCGCGCCTACATGGCCCGCTACCTGGAAGAACACGAGATCCGAGTTGAGTTCGCCGACACGAGCGAACCGTTCTACATCGACGTGCGCATGTTCGGCGGCAACGGCGGGTCAGCGCGCGTCGTCATGGCGAAGAATCACACGAACGTGGTTCTCGTCGAACGCGACGGCGAGATTCTCCAGGACACGCGCACCGAAGACCCAAGCGATGGGGAAAACGCGCTGACCGAGCTCCTCAACGTTGCCGACATCATCGAATTCGCCGACACCGTCGACTTGGCCGACGTGGAAGAGATGCTCAGCCGCCAGGCGGAATACAACTACGCCATCTCGTGCGAGGGACTCAAAAACGACTGGGGTGGGCGCGTCGGCAAGCTCTACGCATCCGACGCCTACCCCGATGACCTGCTCACGCAGGCAAAGGCCGCAGCAGCAGCCGGCAGCGACGCGCGCATGGGCGGATGCCCCATGCCGGTCGTCATCGTATCGGGCAGCGGCAACCAGGGCATCACGGCCTCGGTCCCCATCGTGGTCTACGCCCGCGCGCTCGACATCCCGCGCGAGAAGATGCTCCGCGCGCTTGCCGTGTCCGACCTGATCAGCATCTATCAGAAGTCGGGAATCGGATGTTTGTCCGCATTCTGTGGCGCCGTGAGCGCAGGCACCGGCGCAGCATGCGGCATCGCCTATCTTCTCGGCGGGCGCATGGAGGAAATCGAGCACACGATCGTCAACTCGCTCGGAACCGTGTCGGGCATGGTCTGTGACGGTGCGAAGCCTTCCTGTGCCGCTAAGATCGCAATGGCCATCGAGTCGGGCGTGTTCGGGTATCGCCTGTTCAAGAATGGAAACGAGTTCTACGCGGGCGACGGAATCGTCACCATGGGCGTCGACGAGACCATCCGCAACGTAAGCCGCATGGCCCGCGAGGGCATGAGGGAGACCGATCGCGAGATCTTGAGCATCATGATCGACTCCGAATAGCTGATAAATAGTTTGAGGCCGCTGGGCTTGCAGGTTGCGAAAAA
>USJN01000344.1 GCA_900554945.1 uncultured Coriobacteriaceae bacterium
GTACCTCTCCTTTTTCCTTCTCTATCGACGCTTCGACAAAAACACGCCGAAGACAATAACCCCGACCACGAATGCGACAAGTTCCGAAACCGCATACGCGAGCGCGACGTCAGGCGCAACGAGCTTGCACACGACCATACCCGCGACGAGGATGACAAACGACGCGGCAATGGTCAAAAGGAAAGGGCCGAGGAGATTCAAAGACTTGGTCGGATCGACCGTGCGGATTTTCTTGATAGCCACGTTGAACGGGATGACGCTCACCAGTCCAACAAGCACCGCGACGATGATTGCTACTACCATGTCCTTCTTTCCTTGACCCTCTGCGCGCACTGCGCCCTTCTTAAAGCCTTCCGTATAATAGCTGAATGTGAAGGAGTCGCGAAGGCGCCGTAGGAAACACGTCCTTTTTTCGGGTGAGCGGTCATTTGCGCGCGCTTCGCCGAAAAGAGGGACCGCCCACCCTCGTGCCGCCTTGCTGAGACGCTTCGTGTGACTCGTATTTTGCGAGGTCAGTCCTTTACTTGTTCGCCGGCTCGAACACCCTAAGCTTGATTCCTGCCTCTTCGAGCATCGACATGGCGAGCTCGTCGGGATAGGGATTTTGGTAGATGATCTCCTCGATATCGGCGTTGATGATCATCTTCGCGCACACGACGCAGGGCTGGGTGTTGATGTAGATCGAGGCGCCCGCGATGTTGATTCCGTAGCGCGCTGCCTGGATGATGGCGTTCTGCTCGGCATGGAGTCCGCGGCAGATCTCATGGCGCTGCCCCGAGGGAACGCCGAGCTGCTGGCGTAAGCATCCGGTCTCGGCACAGTGCGCAAGTCCCGCCGGCACGCCGTTGTACCCCGTCGCAAGGATGCGGCGCTCCTTCACGATGACGGCCCCCACCCCGCGCCGCATGCACGTCGTGCGCGTGGCGACCTGGTTGGCAAGCGTCATGAAGTATTCGTCCCAGCTGGGTCTCTTATCTTGAGTCATTGGAAATCCATCCCTCATATGGCGAGAGCGCGGCGACGCTCAGTCGCTCGGCAGTCCTGCTCGACTTCCCTGTCCCCGACCGACGCTTCGCGCGTTCGGGGACGCGCCCGCTCGGGCGCATAGACAGGGAAATAACAGTCCACAGGACTGTTATTTAGTCCCGAAGATGCGGTCGCCGGCGTCGCCGAGGCCGGGGACGATGTAGGCCGCGGAATTGAGTCCCTCGTCAATGGCGCACGTGTAGATGTGCACGTTGTCGTCGGCGGCGAGGACGGCGTCGATGCCCTCCGGCGCGGCGACGAGGACCATAAGCTTGATCTCGCCGGTGACGCCGCACGAGCGCAGATAGGTGACGGCCGAGATGATCGAACCGCCCGTCGCGAGCATCGGGTCGACCACAAGCACCGTGCGGTTGGCGATGTCCTCGGGCATCTTGTCGTAATAGGGAACAGGCTCGTGAGTCTCCTCGTTGCGGTACATGCCCAGATGTCCCACGCGCGCCGCGGGAATCAAGTCGAGCACGCCGTCAACCATACCGAGGCCCGCGCGGAGAATGGGCACCACCGCGAGTTTCTTGCCCGACACCTGCTTGCAGCGCGCCGTGCAGATGGGGGTTTCGACGTCCACGTCGGCCAGCGGCAGATCACGCGTCGCCTCGTAGCCCTCGAACAGGGCAAGCTCGCGCACGAGCTCGCGGAATTGCTTGCAGGAAGTCGCCTTGTCGCGCAAGATGGAGAGCTTATGCTGCACCATGGGGTGATCGACGAGGGTGACGCGGCTGTTGTCCATTGGATCCTTCTTTCGGCCGAAGTTCGCTTCCATAAAGAAAAGGGCCCGCGGTAAGCCGCGAGCCCTTCACCGTTTCATGCGATTCTACCAGCATTGGGTTGCCACGTGAGCCACAACCGACGTTTGCACAGGACAAGAATTCAAGAAAGCGCCATCTCCCCCGCCCGCTTCGAAGGGTCGAATCGCACATTCGCACTCATCCCCGCAAAACAGGGTCGAGAACTCATCGACCTGACGCACCGTAGCGCC
>USJN01000345.1 GCA_900554945.1 uncultured Coriobacteriaceae bacterium
CGAGCACCCCCTCTTTTTAGCGCACAACGCGAAGGCGAGCGAGCCCGCCACGCCGCGCACGAAGCCCTCGAGCGAAAGCTCCCCGACGAACAGGCGGTTCTCGATGCAGGCGCGATCGATTTGCCCCGTTGCGGCCAAAAGAGCAACGGCGATGGGCAGATCAAGACCCGAGCCAGTCTTTCTCAGGGAGCTTGGCGCGAGGTTGACGACGATTTTGTCGCTCGGCATCTGGAACCCGCTCGACCGAAGGGCGGCCCGCACGCGCTCACGCGCCTCTTGGACCGAAGCGTCGCCCATGCCCACGATAGAGAAGCCTGGAAGCCCGTTTGACACCGCAACCTCGACGTCGACGGGTATCGCCTCGACCCCGCGCAGCGTCGCGCCGAGCACCGTGCATCGACCGTACATTACCAACCAACCCCGAACGCGTCGATATGGTGGCGAATGAATGCGCGATCGGGTCCGATAAGGGTGAGCGCGACGACGTCGAAGCGGACCGGCACGTCGGTTACCTCGGAATGCTCGAGATACAGGCAGGCGATCTTCTCGTATCGCGCGCGCTTCTCCTTGGTGACCGCCTCCCCAGGAAGGCCGTTTGCAGCGCTCGTCCTGGTTTTCACCTCCACGAACACGATGGTGTCCCCATCGAAGGCGATGATGTCCGCCTCCCCAGCGATGCAGGTCCAATTGCGCTCGACGATGTCGTAGCCACGCCTCACGAGGTAGCGTGCGGCCGCCTCCTCGCCCTTGCGGCCGAGGTCTTTGTTGTGCATGTTCTTCTTGCTCGATGAGCCCTTTTTGGGCTTGCGCTGCTTCGGGGCAGAATCCTCTTCGGGCACACAAGCGACAGGTCGGTTCGTCATGATGATGCTCCTTTCTCGGGGACGGAGCACCATCATAGAGACGCATTCTGCCAGAACATGCACAGGGTCCTTGCCGATTCCTTACGACTAAGGTGGCAATTCACGGCAGCGAATGCCAAAGAAAAGAACCAGATATACGTTGCAAATTCGCCGGGAAGGAGAAAAAACCAGGCGCAATATCGCCAGCAAATCGCAAAAACCTGGCAGGAACCTGGCAAGAATCAAGCAGCGATTCGCCTCACCAGCGTCGGAGGTCGCAGTCGTTAGCCAAAAGCGGCGAAAAACCTTGCTAGAACAGCGTTTGCTGCGTGAACGCCGTGCAGAAGCTCTTGCGGTGAATGGGGCTTAAGCCCACGCGCTCGATGGCGTCGATGTGGGCTTGACTTGCATACCCCTTGTTCTCGGCAAAGTGATACTCGGGATAGCTCTCCGCATAGCGGCACATGAGCGCATCCCTCTCGACTTTCGCCACAATGGAAGCCGCCGCTATCGATGCGCATTTTCCGTCGCCCTTCACGACATTGACCTCGCGCGGATCGAGATGCAGCGGATTACCGTCGAGGAGTATGACATCGGGATGCACGCCCGTTTGCTCGATTGTCTTAACAGCGCTTGAGAACGCGAGCCTAAGCGACGCCGTCATGCCGCGGTCGTCGATGTAGGAGGGCTCGACGTAGTGCACGTCCCAGGCAAGCGCGACACGCTTCACCTCTGCCGCGATGCGCTCGCGATCGGCAGGCTTCACCTGCTTGGAGTCGTTCAAGCCCGCAATCTTCAAGTCCGCAGGCAAGACGACGGCGCCGACCGCCAAGGGCCCCGCAAGCGGGCCGCGGCCCACCTCGTCGAGCCCGACCACAACAGCATGGGGGTTCTCTCCGCACAGCGAGCGCTCGAAAGAGTACATTGAGGCCAAGCGTGCCTCCTCGTTGGCCTCAGCCTGAAGGCGCCTCTTCGCCACGGCGAGCGCGCTTCGAACGCCCTTGCGCTCGTCTGCTACGAGCGCGCGCTCGAGCACAGCAAACTCCTCCGCATCGGCCTCGGAAAGCCTCTTCTTTATCTCGGCGACCGTCACGCCCATGAGCGTCTCCTTCGAACTTCCACGCCTCTGCGCGCACGCGC
This sequence comes from uncultured Coriobacteriaceae bacterium, assembly GCA_900554945.1. GTDB lineage: Bacteria > Actinomycetota > Coriobacteriia > Coriobacteriales > Eggerthellaceae > Ellagibacter. Next base: position 1,983 of record USJN01000345.1, read on the forward strand.
GCCGTGGCCACGATACAAGAAAAGGCCCCGAGGGGCCTTTT
>USJN01000346.1 GCA_900554945.1 uncultured Coriobacteriaceae bacterium
GCGGGTCGAGGCCTTCGGCCGAGTCCATGAAAGTGCCACTATTGGGCAGCTTTACAGGGACCGCCACGTCGGGCGATCGACCACGCGCACATTGATGTAGGCGACCTTGCCCGGGTTGTCATTGAGAATCTGCAGGCACACACGCTCTTTCTCGCGAATGCTCTGGGCCGGTCCGAACGCGATCTCCACGCCGCTTTCGAGCGTGAGTTTCGTTGATTCCGCATCGGTCGCGGACACGGTCTTCACTTGATTGGCGAGATCGGTCGTCATGCCCGAGACGATCGCGAGCGCGTTGTTCACGTTCTCGTCGGTGCACTTCGTCCCAGTTTCCGCCGAGGTTCCATAGGGCACGTCGGTGATGTGAAGCGCGTTTTGCGCGTCGTCGTAGATGCGCTGGTTGAGCGATTGGCCGAGCTGGGTATCCTGGTCGGGAATGGCCATGAGCCACATCCCGTCCGAGGAGATTGCCCACGGCTGGGTCGACTTCGCATCCGACGTGGGGACCTCTACGACCGCGGCTACTGTTCGCTCGGTCACAACGATCTGGAGCGTATGGGGGAAGATGCGGTTGCACGAGACGCTTTTCACCCACGCATCGCGCAGAAGGCTGTCTTCGATCGCCTTCGTGTCGACGCGCAGCAGCGTCTCACCCTCGGGCACCGACACGAGCGCCTGCAGGTCAGACTGCGTGAGGTGCTCGACTCCTTCGACTTTGACCTCGTCAATCGAAAAGACGCTCGAGAAGTACAGGACCGCAGCACAAGCGAGGAGAACTGCAATCGCCCCGAGGACAATCCCGAGCTTCGCGAGATGGCGATGGTAGCTTGCGCGCACGCGCTCAGCGCGGCTCGCGCGCTCGATATCGCCTACGCTTCGGGAGCGATAGCGCACCGAACCGCCCTCAACCGTGCGCCCACCTTGGACAGAGCGCGGCATGCCCGAGCCCGGCGTGCGCGACGACTGCGGACGCGCAGAGGACCGCGGGCGCGAGGCCGGTGCGTTTTGGGGACGCCTATTCGAAGCCGAGGAGCTTGACTTCCGGCTTGAGCGCAACGCCATAAGCTTCCAATACCTTCCCCTGGACAAGTTCGATCAACGACAACACATCGCGGGCCGTCGCATTCCCCGTGTTCACGATGAAGTTCGCATGGACATCGGAGATGCGCGCGCCGCCGACGGCACTACCTTTGAGCCCCGCGCGCTCGATCAAATCGCCCGCTGACGCGCCTTCGGGGTTCTTGAAAACGCTCCCGCACGAGGGCTGGCGCAGTGGCTGGGTCGCCTTGCGGCGCTTGAGCGAGGCCTCCATCTTCCCCCTGATGTAGAAGGGGTCGGCGGGTTCCATGTTAAGCTCGCACTCGACCAGTATCTCGTCGGCAGGAAACGACGAGCAGCGATATCCCCACTCGATCTCGCTGCCGTGGCGGCGCACAAGGCCCCCCTCGGCCGAGAACGAGGTGACGCTCTCCACGCGCGCACCGAGCCATTCGTCTCGAGAGCCGGCATTCATGCGCAAGGCCCCACCGACAGACCCCGGCGTGCCCACTGCGAACTCGAGCCCCGCGAGCGAGCGGCGGAAAGCCTCCTGCACAGCGGCGGAAAGCGGCACGCCGGCACCGAGCATGAGACGCGATTTCTCCTCATCGTAGCGCATGCTGCGGAAGTCGCGCCCAAGCACGATAACCGCCGCGTCGACGCCCTCGTCGGCGACAAGCAGGTTCGAGCCCCTGCCGACGATATACCATTTCTTGCCCACGGCCTTGCACGCTTCGAGCACGCGGGCGAGCGCGCCCACCGAGTGGACGCGGGCGAAATAGCGGGCCGGCCCACCGATGCGGTAGGTAGTATGACGAGACATAGGCTCGAATGGGTTGATTTCCCCGTCGAAGCGCTCGTCGACGAGCAGCGCCTCGAGCGGCGAGGCGTGACGTGCGACCATGAGTTACTCCCCCGCACCAGCATCCGCCGCGCCGAGCGCTTCGACAAGCTGCGGGCCGATCGCCGTGACGT